>JAUIHU010000140.1 GCA_030432175.1 Verrucomicrobiia bacterium
GTTGTCTCCTAGCCCTCTGGGCGGCCCGTGCGTAGCGAAGGGCGCTAGCCCTGGATGGTTCGAACGCAACGAACGGATATACACATGTTTTGGATGTCCAAATGATTTTGGATGTCCAAATGATTTTGGGTGTCCGAATGATTTTTGGGTGTCCAAATGGTTTTGGATGTCCAAATGGTTTTTGGATGTCCAAATGGTTTTTGGATGTCCGAATGATTTTTGGGTGTCCCTCGCATCGGAATTTCAGGAAATGTTCAAATTGAAGGATGAAGGATGAAGGGGATGAGAGATTATTGGTTTGTTGCGGAATCAATTTCCCTGATTCTCAGGAATAAAGGAGCGGATGTTGATGTCCATGGAATTTCAATCTCAGCGCCATCCCAGGGAAGAGGTCCGTGGAACTCTGGTTGGGTGGCGTTGATTTCAAGCGCTGTTGACCATGAGCTGCCCGAATTGAATCCAGTTGTAGATTCCAGAATGTAGCTCCGGTCAGATCTTCTGAGGAATTCGCCATTCAGTGTATTGGCGCTAAAGCTGACGGATGGAGTGAATTGTAAAACACTGGCTGAGTCGGTTGGATCTGATCCAGCCAGGTATTCTTCCAATGAACTGGCTCGATCCTGGTCTGTGTCCAAGGTGGCGTCCAGAGAGGAGGCTGGATTCAGTCCATACCAGATTTCCCAGGAATCAGGAACACCGTCGCTGTCGGTATCGACGTCAAACGTTGGGAATCCGGCTGACCACTGTGTGTGAGATCCGGGAGATGCAAATGTTCCGGTGCGATGGAGAGATCCACCCAATCCATCCGGTTGAGTAGGCCAGGGAGCAAACGGTTGATATTCGATGGTTTCCAGAATGATCTGTGGAACAAAGCCGATTTGATCCCCTGTAGTTTGTGGAGGGTCTGGCTTTACGAGTTCCAGGATTTCTCCAGCATTATTCAATGCTCCTTCGAAAGGTCCAAACACTCGGATGTTTTCAGAAATGTCGTAACGCGCTCGAAATGCCTCGGGAGTCTCGGAAGCAACGACAACCGTTTCTTTGGATTGCATGACCACTTCCTGTGGAAAAACAAATTGAACAGCATTTTGCAGAGACCAGGTATTGGTGCGCGCTCCGGCTTCATACAGCGCTACCGGAAACTCAGCTTCGTTGAATAGCGTTACGTATTCAGCGCCGGATTCGACCGGATTGTAATGGATTTCCTTTATATAAACCGGACCAACCAAAGGGGCGGTGTTCGGAGCGCCAGCGCCTGTGCGGAATACGCTGAGCGCGGCCGGATCATCCCCAGCGCGGACATCGGTACCAAAGCTGAGGTCCTTTAATCTGGACCAAGTCCCCACGCCATCTGGAAATCGTCCGTAAGAAACGCCATTCTGGGTAGCTCCGAACTCAACATCATCCACAAACTGAAGCGGCTCACCGGAGCTGTCTGTCGCCACCAGCAGTAGGCGATCTCCGAAAGCTGAACTCAGCGCGAACGGGATACTTGGGTTGGTGAAATTGAAAGCGAGTTCATAAAAAACTTGGAAACCGTTGGGTTGCAGAGTCGTGCCCACCGGAATCTGGAATCGGTTCAACTCGTTAATGGAATCCGTCAGATACCAACCATCTAATGGAATAGGCGAATCACTGAGATTGATCAGTTCGATGGCGTCTTCTAATGGCAGGTCGGTATGCGTGAGGAGTTCATTCAACGCAACCGGAATCCGTCGTTCCAATCCTGATTCCCCGGGAGAACCGTGCACCAGATAACTGGCTCGCCAATGGGTAGAACTGTCGGTCGATCGAGGTCCGTCATGGATCCATTCCAACGAACTGCCTGCTCCATCAGCGCGATTGGGCCACGGAGTCAGGTCCTGATAGAAAACTGATTGAATCAAATCCCCATTGGCAGCCAGGAACTGTACTGTTTCCTCCGCATTATTCAGACGGTTTAGAAACGCTCCAGGGGCCAGGGAATCAGCGATATTTGGAAACCGAGGTGTGTAAAAATTCAGAAATTGCGTCCGGTCTGAGCAGACCACCGTGCGTTCATCTGGCTGCAACGTGACCGATCCAAACGTGTATTCGATCGCGTCTGAAATCTGCGCGCCCTGCATATTGACCGGCACGGTTCCTGTGTTCCAGAGTTCAATAAACTCCAGGTCTTCGGTTGTGACTGGATGGTAGTGAATCTCGGAAATCACTACATCCTCCATTCCTGCCATCAAATTGGAGCCGATGGATACAAAAAGTAAGGCGGCGCAAACAGCCGCTTTCGGGAAAAGCATCAATCTCATTTGAGATAAAAATTTCGGGTTTCTAAGTCTAAGGGATTACGCAGGAATCCTGCCAGATACAAATTATTCCAGCCCTGCCTTCAGTTCATCAGCCAGGCGGCGGCCGAGAACCTCAGCTTCCTGACGTGGCGCGTCCAGTTGACCGGATCTCGTTTCCCCGTGCATGAATGAAATGGCTGTCAGGTGTATCTGATGTCCGCGAATATCCGCATGTGCCGCCACCGGGCTTTGGCATCCACCTCCCATTTGATTCAGGAACGAGCGCTCTGTGATCGCCATTTTCCATGAGTTGGAATGATTCAACGCCGCGCACAATTCTTCCGCAAGCGCATCGTTTTCGCGAATTTCGAGTCCGATAATTCCCTGCCCTGGACAAGCAATCATCTCGTCCGCTTCCAGTCGTGTCGCCATCAATCCCGGAAACTCCTTGTCGCGTCCGCCGAGTTTGCCGTCCGGCTGAATACGAAATCCGAGCCGAACCAATCCAGCAGCAGCCAGAATGGTGGCGTCCAATTCGGTTTGAGAAATCAATTTGTTCAGCCGAGTGCCGACATTGCCACGAATGGGAACAATTCTGAAATCAGGTCGAAAATGTTTTAACTGCGCTTCACGACGCGCGCTGCTGGTGGCAACCACCGCTTCCTCAGGCAAATCCTTCAAACTGGTTCCAGCAGTAAAACCTCTGAGATAAGGCAATTCCGAACGACCTGGGGACCACTCCCGTGGTGGAGGAGGTTCTACCATGCGACGTACTCTGGCAACGGATTCATCTCGGAATACGAGCACATCGCTTGGATCTTCCCGTTTCAGGACTGCTCCCAATTTCAAACCCTCAGGAAGCTCCGTAGGTAAATCTTTCAAGCTATGGACCGCCAGCGTGGCATCTTCGTCCAGCAGGGCTGTTTCCAGTTCTTTAGTGAACAATCCTTTTGGCAACTTGGGGTCTGGATTAGATAACGAAGCCGTCTGAAGCTGATCTCCAGTTGTCTTCATGATTTTCAGCTCAAAGCGCTTTTTCGGGAAAAGTTTTTTGAGCATAGCCAGGGTGGTGTTGGCTTGCTTCAGGGCGAGTTCACTGCCTCGCGTGGCGATGTAGGTGGTTGGAGAACTGGACGCCATTTAGTTTTATGAATCGATGAGTCTATCAAATAAGGTTAGCAGTGACGTCGGCCATGATGCGTCACTCAAAATTCTAATCAGGATAGCAAGTTACAACAAAAAACGAATTCCATCAGGATTCCTCTGCGGACAATCTGAACCCTGACCCATTCCTCGAACTCGAACGATGGTGAGCCACATTTGACGCGGCTCCCCGTGCTTTTTGAATCCCGGAAGGTTGCAAGCTGTCGAGTAACTCCTCAACCTTTCCTGCAATGATGCTCTCGCAACGACTCAATTCAGCCTTTCGCTGTTGCAGGTAGTCATTCGCAATCGCCTGTAAATCGTCCACGTTATAAAGATAAACATCCTCCAGGAAATTCACTTCTGGTTCAATATCCCTGGGCACTGCAATATCAATCAATAACAGTGACCGTCCCTGGCGACGTTTCAAGATGGGCTCTATCTGCTTTCGGGTCAGCACATAATGCGGAGCCGCCGTGGAACTGATCACGATATCCACTCGTTGAAACTCTTCTTCCCAGGAATCGAACCGAACAGCTTCCCCACCCAATTCTTGAGCGAGTTGTTCAGCGCGATCGAAGGATCGGTTGGAAACCAGAATACCGCGAGCGCCTCTGGACAAAAGTGAGCGAGCGGTTTTTTCGCCCGTATCCCCCGCGCCGATAATCATGACATCCCGATCCTTGAGAGTCGTGAAAATCTTTTCCGCCAGTTCCACAGCGACCGACCCGACGGACACGGAGCCTCGTTGAATCTGAGTTTCGGTGCGGATCTGCTTGGCGACGTTGAATGCTTTCTGGAAGGTTTTATTCAGGCGTCGACCGGTGTGCTTACTTTTGAAGGCGGTTTGATAAGCCTGTTTGATCTGGCCCAGGATCTCTGTTTCACCCAGCACCATGGAATCCAATCCACTGGCCACCTGAAACAAGTGAGTCAGGCTCGCCGGTTCAGGCAATTGGTAAATCTCATCTTTGATCGGGCCATCAAACTGTTTTTCTTCGCGGAGAAACTGGATCAGCGCCTGGAATGCTTCCTCTGGAGCCAGTTCAGTTTCTGCATAAATCTCCACACGGTTACAAGTTGAGAGAATCACAACCTCAGAGGCGATACCTGATGAGCGGATCGCGGACATAGCGCCGGGCAGGCGCGATTCAGGGAATGCGAACCTTTCCCGCAGCTCTACAGGTGATGAGCGATGATTCAATCCGATGACAACAACAGCCATAACTAAATAGTATCGCCGTGAACCAGTTGGTAGCCAGTGTCCGGCGACGGGTCGGATATCTTTACCGATGATGGATGGAAGATAAAAGGTTGAATCCCCAGAAGGTCAATAAAACAAAGAGAAAACTCCCGACAGCGCCCCAGGAAAATTTCCGGCCATGCAGTTTCCATTGCGAGCGCATAATGATCAGTCCAAGGTAAATTGCCCAGACCAGCCAGGTCCAAATGACCTTAGGATCGGAGGTGAAATAGACTCCATAATCGTTTTTTAGCCAGAAGATACCGCTCAGTAAGCCCAGTGAAAGTAAGGTGAATCCGGAGTAGATCATGCGAACAGAGACCAGCTCCAGACGTTCGATCGATGGCAGTCGAGCCAAAGCAGCGCGGAGTTTGTGGAATTTTAAATCATGTTCCTGAGTGAGGAACATTAACGCAGAGACTGAAGCCAGTCCGAAAGCGCCGTAGGAGAGCAGGATCAATGTGGCATGCAGGCTGACCCAACCCTGAGTCAGTTCTGGCGTAGTATCCAGTTTGGGCATCAGTGCGAAAATGCCCATGGCCAGAATAAAAGGTGAGGCGAATGCTCCGAGGTGGCGAAAACGCGCAGCCGCTCCAAAGATCAGATAAGCTGCGACCATGGTCCACATCACAAACACCGTCATTTCATAGATATTATTGATGGGGCAACGTCCGGCTTCCCAACCCCTCCAGGCCATGGCGGTGGTGTGAGGAATAAAAGCAGCCAGGACCAACCAGTAATTCAGTCGATTATCCTGACGGTAACCCTGTCTGTGCAAAAAAATGGAATACAATGCGCTGAGCCCATAAAAAATAACAGCCAGCCCAAAAATCCATTTTTCAGATATCCAGTCCAATCCCATCCCAATATACTGATGAAACTACTGGCAACTCGCAAGAAAGATTGGATCAATAAAAATATTTTGGTATAGAAAACACAAAAGTAAAAGCGCCACTCAAGTTCGGCGCAAATACAATGTAACGGATCCTGGTTATTGATTATTAAGGAAAGGGAAATCTTGATACCCGGATTTCTCATCATCGCCTGCAGGCAATTGTCTGAATGTTTAAAAATAACGGAATCAGCCAAGGACTTTTCTCAGCTAAAAGAAATCGGAGAAGGTCCAAAAGAAATACAGCGCCAAATAGAGGGAGAAATTGGCTGATCGGCCTTTTTCTGCTCATATTGACCGGAGTATTCTGGGCGGGTTGGGCTCATATTTTTAAAGTTTTCAACCAGGAAGCTGAACGAGTGATTTTGAGTTCACGAATTCCTTCAGGGATGGCGAGAATTTTGTCTTTGGCTCAATTATTATCCGACGTGGATTCGCCATTGTTTGAGTCTGTTGGAGGTGAAGGGAATTCGAAAGTCACTGGTGTTCGAGAAGACATGCGTCGAGCCGTTCGTGATGTGAGGGTTGATTTGAAAGCCTTGCTTGAGGGAGATCCGAATCGCAAGCTTGATCCTCTAAATCAAGGAACCTCAGAAGTTTTAAAAACCCTCCGCAGTTCCACATTTGAGCCTCTCGGACGGTTAGAAAATTTTTTAATTTATTCGGAGAGTTTTCTGGATGATGTGCCTGCAGTGGAATTGAATCAATTTCATGAGCGGGATGAAGTTCATCCCGTTCTGGTTCAAATGCAGGAGACGTTCATTGAGATTTATCCGATTTATTCCGGGGTTGTCAGTCGTTTTTTTCAGGAGAGACTTCGCAGTCATTTTGTGGGACTGCGTTTTATCGCCATAGGATTGTTTTTGTTCCCGGCTCTGTCATTTGGCTTTCTGATGTTCTTCTTTATCAACCCAATGGCTCGCCGAATTAACTGGGAACAAAAGCAGGTGGAAGCTTTGAACATGTACTCCAGGGCTGTGTTGGAGAATACCACCAATGCCATTTTCTTTTTTAACCACCGAGGCATCATTCAGGGCGTCAACCATGCGGGTTTGAGAATGTTTAATATGAAGGAAAAGCATATCAAAGGAGATCTGCTGACTTCATTGTTCCCTAAAATGCAGTTGTCACCTGGAAAGTTTTTTTCAATTCAGGATCTGAAAAGTGGTAAGGAAGCTTCTACGGTTGGCTCCTGGCGCCAGAGTATTGCTGAGCGAGGAGATGGGTCTCAATTTCATGTGAATATTCTGGTCCACGAAATGGATGACCCTCAAACCGAGCGCAAACGTTATGTTGCTTTTGTGGAAGACATCACTGAAGAGCGACAAGGGGAAGCCGATTTGACCAAAGCGCGACAGGCAGCAGAGACCGCTGAAAAGGCCAAGTCAGATTTTCTGAATATGATCAGCCACGAAACACTGACGCCAATGATCGGTATTGGAGAGCCAGTGCAGGCCCTGCTTGAAACTTCTCTGAATTCCGAACAAAAGGAGTATGTCGAGATGATTCAGAGCAGCGGTAACCGGCTTTTAAAAACGATCAACGAGATGCTGGATTTCTCTACGATGACTACCGGCAAAATCACTTTCCAGGATTTGGAGTTTAACCTGGATGAGGCTGTCAGAAGTACATTGGATTTTTCTAACCCCAAGCCAGGTGTGGAAATGTCCTCGTTGATTGATCAGTCTGTTCCCGTATATCTAAAGGGTGATCCAGGAAGATTGCGTCAGGCATTGACTCATCTGGTAGATAATGCAGTGAAGTTTACTGAGAAAGGAAGGATCCTGGTTCGGGTTTCTCTGGATCGCGAAACTGATAGTCATGCCAAACTGCGCTTTCTCGTGCGAGATTCAGGAATTGGGATTGCTCCTGAAGAAAAACAAAAACTCTTTGAGGCATTTTATCAGGTGGATCGAGGAATGGATCGTCAATTTGAAGGTGTCGGACTGGGATTGGCTATCTGTAAAAACATAGTGGACCAGATGGGAGGGCAGATTGGGGTCGAAAGTGAGCTTGGTAAAGGGTCCACTTTTTGGTTCACCGCGCTTTTTGAGAAACAGTCCACGGAGACGGCCGAGTTGACTCCTGATCAAAACCATCTGATTTTTGGAGCGCGAATTTTATTAGTCAGTGACTCACCAGCTGATAGGTACTCAATTCAGAATTTGATAGTTAAGTCAGGTTTTTCCAGTAGTCTGGCTGTTAAATCATCCACGGCAGTAGATGAGCTTTGCCATGAAGCGCGTTTAAATCACAGATATCACGTTGTGATTTTCGATCATTCCTTGTCCGATATAGATATTTTGAAACTGATGCGACAAGTCAGATCATTGTCCATGTTGAGTTTCACCCGTCTGGTTTACATGACAAGAAATCAGCGCGAAATCCCGTCCAAAAAGATTACTCAATCCCATTTGGATGCGATTTTAAAAGGTCCGTTAAATGAGGCTAAGCTCATTGAATTCATGAAAGATTTGTTGCCTAACTTCAATCCGGCCTTACCTACATTGCCACCGTTGAAAGAGAAATTGCTCAGCCGACCTGGTTGGGAGGAAGAAGACACCATTGAGTCCAGCCAGGGTGAATCTGAGGATTCCCTGATTGATCAGCAACATCAAAACTTCGTTGATCATGAAACGGATGCACCCACATCTGATTTTCGTTTCTCCATCCCTGAAAGACCACTGAAGAATCAAAGGGTTCTCTTGGTGGAGGAAAATATTTTGACACGTAAAATCACTCTTGGGCTGGTGAAATCTCTTGGCTACGAGAGTGACTCAATCGCAGATTTCAGCGAAGTGCAACAGATGCTGAGCGAAGCCGATTATGGTTATCTTATCACTGATTTTGAATTTGCCGGCGAAGCTCCAATTCAATTACTGGCAGAGGTCAATCTCCGTTACCCCGCATTACGATGTATCGCATTGGGTGAAATTCCTGCTGAATTGATGGATACGATCCAGGCAGGCGATGTTCAGTTACATGGGAGACTGGAAAAACCACTCCAAAAAGAAATTCTGGAATCAACGTTAATTCAACTGGCGAAATCTCAATTTAATCAGGTGAGCCCAACCAACCGTTGAATTTTCACTTTCAAATGAAATCAGTTGTCCTCAAATCAGGAACATAATCTCAAGACAGCTTCAACAGCACGGCGGCTCGCTCCCGGCTCGCCCAAGCTTTCAGCTAACTGATCGAGTTCAATTCGTACTTTATTCAAGTTCGCTTCTGATTCAATCCAGGATCCAGCTTGCTTTATCAAATTGGATGCAGTCAGGTCGTTCTGAAGAAATTCAGGAAACAATTCTTTGCCACACAAAATATTGGGCATGGCGAGATAAGGTGTCTGAACCAGTTTTTTGCCGATCTTGAACGTGAGCGGATGGGTACGATAAATGACAATGGTGGGTGTGCGGAAATAAGCGCATTCCAAAGTTACCGTGCCAGAGGAAGCGATCGCGAAATCGGCGGTTTTCAATGTTTGATACAGTCTTCCAACTTGGTAGTGGATCTGCGAAGTGAGTTCGTTGTTCTCTAACAGAGAATTGGATTTGAGAATTTCCTGAGCCTGGTTCAACCTTTCTTGGCTGGGAAAAACCCATGTCAATTCTATTTCCGGGTACTTCATTATCAGATCCCGGACCGCCTCCGCTATCGGTAATGTATGTGACTGAATCTCTCGTTTTCGACTTCCAGGCAGTAAGAGAATATGCAGCGCTTCAGATTTCTTGGTTTCTGAAACATCGGTTTCGGAAGTTTGGAATGCTCCGGCAAAACGATCGACTATTGGATGCCCAACGAATTCCACTGG
>JAUIHU010000141.1 GCA_030432175.1 Verrucomicrobiia bacterium
CGACATCCAGCGAATAAGAGGATTCCACCATGTCCAGAAACTCGGTAAAGACGATACCTTTCATTTCCATCATCTATGCCTGGAAATGACATTTTTTCAAGGTTCATCAGGGATTTCCTTTTGATGTTCATGGAGAAACGTGGATACTCTGAGCTTTGTTGTGAATCGAATTCGAGGTCTTACTCCATTATTAATCACGCTGATTGTATTAGCGCTGACCTGGACTCTTCAGTGGGTTGGCTCTGAAGAGAGTTTCCGGCGTTCGCATTTCTGGACTCAGCTGGAATGGGCAACCTATGACGCCAGGCTGAATTTTGCGCGCTCTTATCGGGAAAAAGATTTCGACGACTTTGGGTTTGTGAATGTGAATGACGAGACTATCACTGCCCTGTCAGACGGATCTTACGGTTATCAGTTTGGACTTTACTGGCCGCGGTTGGTTTATGGAATTGCATTAAACGAGCTGAAATCTCAGGAGGCCGAAGTAGTGGGCTTCGATATTATTTTTGCCGAAAATCGGCCGGATCATGATGTGTATGCTGTGGATGGAATGACTTCCGACGAATATTTCATGGAAGCCATTTACAATGCAGAGAATGTGGTTCTAGCCGGCGCGCGTGGAGTTTTGCCGCCTATGGGATTTCAATTGCGAGCCGCTGGACTAGGGAATGTCGCGATAATGAGAGATCCGGACGGCAGCCTGCGACGGACGCGGGCATTTGAGGATTTCATAATATGGGATCCGCTGTTCAGGAATAAAGCCAGAGCCCACAACTGGCTGGTTGAGTTTGAGGAATCCCGAGTGGTCTATAAAGATCCGGATACACAGCAAATCACGCTTGTAATCCCGGTTAATGAGACAGGTGAGTATGATGCCAGGCTCTTGAATTCTGATCCAGATGACACTGCCGCTCTGGATGCATTGGAAGGGTTGGAGGAAGCTGCCAACAATATGGAAGTTCTTGGCATCGCCTATGAAAAGAAACGTGTCTGGGACATGGGGATTGCCGCAGCGGCTTTGAAGCTAGGACTGGATCTGGACAACGCTGAAATCAAGCAGGGCGAGTCCATCACGTTGAGAAGCGCAGAGGGGGTAAAGAGAGTGATACCGATAGATTATGAAAATTCATTTATGATTCCATGGCAGGCGCGGATTGACGAGCGCAATGCTGAAGAACAATTTTTGGTTGACCAGGTTCCTTTTGAGCAATTGTTGTTGAATGACTACATTCGCGAATACGAACCTGACATGGATGTGAGCAATCTTTTTCAAGATAAAATTGTCTTTGTGGGATCGACTGCTGTGGGTGGTGATTTGACTGACTTAGGGCCGACACCGATTGGTAAAGAAACCTATCTCGTTTCTAAGCACTTCAACGTTGCGAAGGCGATTTTGGATGATTCGTTTGTATATCGCACACCAAAATGGGTGGAGAGTTTATTGATACTAGTCATGTGTGCTCTGGCTGCCGCACTGACTTGGAAGGGGAAAGCTTTGAGAGCTTCATTATTGGTTTTGGTTATGACCGGAGTATATGCGGGCGTTGCTCTTTGGTTGTTTGTTGACCAGCAAATCTGGGCGCCGGTTACATTGCCACTCGGCGGAGCCTTCTTAATGAATCACGTTTGCATCGTTTCGTTTCGGGTGATTCAGGAGCAAAAGGAAAGGCAGCGGGTTAAAAGTGTTTTTTCCAAAATTGTCTCTCCAAGTGTGGTGAATGAATTGTTGTTGGCTGAATCGCTCAGTCTGGGTGGATTGCGACGCCGACTGACTGTCTTTTTTGCTGACGTTCGGGGATTTACCGAAATGACCGACAAAACTCAGGCTCAGGTCGAACAGCAGATTGAAGAACTGGGACTGCAAGGAGCTGAAGCGGATCAAATGCGGGAGATAATTGCGAGGGAAGTGCTTTCCACGGTCAACTTATACCTGGGTATCATCTCAGATGTCATTCGGAAATACGATGGAACACTGGATAAGTATATGGGGGATTGTGTGATGGCTTTCTGGAATGCGCCCATTCCCAACGAAAAACATGCGTTGGTTTGTGTGCAAGCTGCGGTCGAAGCTCAGTTGACGATCAAGAAACTGAACGAAAAACGGGAACAGGAGAATGTCCGCCGTTCGATTGAGAATGAAGAGCGGATGCAGCGAGGTGAGAAACCATTGTTTATGTTGCCTGTATTGACACTGGGTACCGGGATCAATACCGGAGATGTGACGGTTGGGTTGATGGGATCAGAGCGGAACATTTTGAACTACACAGTGTTTGGAAGAGAAGTAAATCTGGCCAGCCGTCTGGAAGGGGTTTCCGGGCGAGGGCGGATCGTCATCAGTGAGTCTACTTATCGGGATCTGGTTCGAGATGATCCGCATCTGGGCGCTCGCTGCAAGGAGCTGGAACCGGTCACCGTCAAAGGCATTGCTGATCCGGTCAAAATTTACGAAGTGCCATGGCGCGACGTCGAGACAGAATTCGATACCACCGAATTGCAGAACGCGCTACAAGCTAGTCATCTGGATACGGCTCCAGCACATAAGTGATCCGAATTTTGTACTTAGGTAATAGAAGTCAAATGAATAAACCCATCGCTGCCAGGCAAATTCCGGAGTTACTTGCTCCTGCCGGGGACTGGGATTGCGCGAGAGCTGCTGTAGAAAATGGAGCGGATGCGATTTACTTCGGATTGGAGAAGTTCAATGCCCGGATGCGCAGTCAGAATTTTCAAACCAATGATCTACCGGAGCTGGTTTCCTTTTTGCATTCACGTGGAGTTAAAGGTTATTTAACTTTCAACACGCTTGTCTTTCCAGGTGAACTGGAACAGGCGGAAACATTTTTACGCGCAGCTATTGCCGCTGGCGTGGATGCCGCCATTGTGCAGGACGTTGGACTATGCCGCATGATTCGTGAGATTTCTCCTGATTTCCCAATTCATGCGTCAACACAAATGTCGGTCACCAGCGCGGAAGGTGTTCGATTTGCGGAGAGACTGGGTTGTCAACTGGTTGTGCTGGCTCGGGAGTTGTCCATTCAGGAAATCAACTCCATTCAGGGAATATTGCGACAGGCCAGCGCCGCCACTTTGCCGTTGGAGATTTTTGTTCATGGCGCATTGTGCGTCGCTTATTCAGGTCAATGTCTTACCAGCGAGTCCCTGGGAGGCCGGTCCGCTAATCGTGGCGAATGCGCTCAGGCTTGCCGAATGCCATACGAATTGGTCCGCGATGGAAAAGAGGTGGAGTTGGGAGATCGACGTTACCTGCTGAGCCCGCAGGATTTGGCCGGATTGGATGTTTTACCCGATCTCGTCCAGTCGGGAGTCTCTTCCTTGAAGATCGAAGGTCGCTTGAAGAGTCCGGAGTACGTCGCATCAGTGACCCAGGTTTATCGGCGAGCGCTGGACCGGTTAATGGAGAACGGAGATCGTGTTTCTAAGGATGGCGAACAAAGCGGTGTGAGTCCTGAGGATCGCTATCAATTGGAGATGAGTTTTTCTCGTGGACTCTACACCGGCTGGTTTCGGGGGATTAACAATCAAGAACTCGCTCATGCGCGATTTGGGAAAAAGCGCGGGGTGTATCTGGGGCAGGTGGATCGCGTAGAAAGCGACAAAGCCGTTTGGGTTCAACTGGAAGCGCCATTAGCTGTAGGTGATGGAGTCGTGTTTGATCAGGGTCGTCCGGATCAGAATGAAGCGGGTGGAAGAGTGCGGTTTGTGGATGTAGTTCAATCTCGTGGGAAGCGGATGTGCCGAATCGGGTTTGACAAGCGGACCTTTCCCTGGGGACGGATACGAATCGCGGATAAGATTTGGAAAACCAGTGACCCGGCCTGGGAAAAAGCTGCGCGACAATCTTTTGAAGGGGATAAGCCAAAACGCACACAACCAGTTTGGATGGAGGTCCATGGGCGGGTTGATGAGCCGTTAATGGTGGAAGTTCGCGACACGGACGGCAGGGTTTGGAGTTTGTGTTCTGAGTCCAAACTCGATCAGGCTCGCAATCAGCCTTTGACTCCGGATCGTTTAGAAGAGCGATTGGGGCGATTGGGTGGAACCGAATTTCATTTGGAAAAACTCAACGCTCGGCTGCAAGGGGATTTGATTCTGCCGCTTCGTGAGTTGAATGAATTGCGACGTCGACTGGTAGAAATATTGCGCGCCAGTAAAAGCGTTGGATGTGATTGGGAGATTCGTAAACGTCCGGCGATGGAAGCACTGAGCGCTCGACTCACGTCAGATCCAGCCGACACTGATGGCGGAAGAGCAGTGGAGTCTCCCCAGACCGATGTGGAATGGTCGGGTTGGATTCGTCGATTGGATCAATTGGAGGCGTTGGCTGAACTGAACCCATCGAGGATCTATCTGGAATTTGAAGATCCCAAGAAGTATCGGGATGCCATGAACTGGATTCGTGAAAAACGAATCGACGCCACATGGGCGCAAGAGCATCCTTTGACCGTCTGGGTAGCAGCTCCGAGAATTTTCAAACCGGGAGAGGAGTGGATTCTGAGGCAGGTTTTATCCTGTGAGGCTGACGGTTATCTCGTTCGGAATTATGATCACCTGAAGTATTTTGAAGGACGCCGATTGATGGGAGATTTTTCACTCAATGTCGCCAACCCCTGGACAGCGGAGTATTTCATTAAGGAGTACGGATTGGAGCGATTGACGGCATCCTATGATTTGAATGAAGATCAGTTGATGGATTTGTTGAGAATGACCCCGACCGATTGGTTGGAGATCACTTTGCATCAGCGCATGCCGATGTTTCACATGGAGCACTGTGTCTTTTGCGCCTTCCTTTCGAGCGGGAAAGATTATCGGGATTGTGGACGTCCTTGTGAAAAGCATGAAGTGCAGATGAAGGACCGGGTTGGGCAGCTCCACCCGCTCACAGCCGATGCCGGTTGCCGGAATACGCTCTACAATGCGCAGGCGCAGACCGGCGCGGAATCGTTCCAACTGCTGAAAGAAGCTGGCGCTCGATCATTCCGGCTCGATTTTCTTTCTGAATCGCCGGAAGAGATTCGTCTCATCTGGAACGCCTACCAGCGATTGGCCTCAGGCAAAATCGCTGGCGAAGATCTGTGGAGAGAATTCAAATGGAAACGTCAACTTGGAGTGACGCGTGGGACAATGAAGGTGAATGACCGAGTGACTCCATAATCGGACTGCCAAAGCGTTATTCTGATTTCTCAACCAAATCCAGCGCTTCACGGATGTAAATCTCTCCAGTCATCTCACCCAGACAAACCCGGCTGACATAGCGGTAACGATCGAAGCTTCCCCAGTCTTCTTTGGCGAGAATGTAGCCGAACGCATCGTTGGTCAGGCCCAGCAGGAAAGGGTGTTCGGTTCCCAGATTACGCTTGAGGTAGAATCCGATGTTCGGCAGAGCTTCGCCCGGAATCGTCAGCATCCGAGCGTCGCCCAGTTGAACATAGTTCAGGCGAGTGGCGATTTCGCCTTTGGCGTTCAGTTCATATTCCCAGGGTGAAAATTCCATGACGGTTAGGAGTTCCTGAGACTCCACTGGGAAATACAGTTTTCTTGAGAAAACTTCCAAAGCCGGATCGCTCTGAATCGGCGCTGCTTCGAGTAAACGCAAAGTTTCGTCTGCGAGCAGATTTCCAATACGCTGACACTCTTCCCAGGTTTGCACATCTTTTCCATCCGGACCTCGCACGTCGGCCGTGACCATGCCTCCCTGCGCTCCATTCATGAAAATACCGATCCCGGCATGGCGTTCTGCCAGACGATCGTATAATGGTCCGATGAGATCCGGACTGACGATTCCTTGTCTGGCTCCGAGTACTTCCGGATGAATGGCGTAGTTGACGAGTGTGGCGATTGGTTTGGGATTGGGGTCGGTGGCCAGGACTTGCAAAGCGCTGCCACGGCGATCGTAGAGTTCTGGAGCGTAGTAGTTATAAGCGATTTTCTCTGCCAAACGGCCGGAAGCGATTTTGAGCGTCGCAGGTTGAGCGTTCGCTTTGGCACGGCGGATCGCTTCAGCCATTTTTTCGATGACTGAGTCGACATAATCCAGATCGGCATTGATTCCTCCTTTGCCATCAGGAAACCCGTAGCAATCGGGAGCGCTGTGTGTATGTGTCGCGCCAATCAGAATATTGTCTGAAGGAATGTCCGGAACCAAAGCGCATACTCGACGTGAAAGGGCGCCGGGAAAACCCAGGAAATCCGAACTCACCAAGACCAGTTCAGTGTCTTCATCCGCCAGGTAGAGAGCACGCACGGTGAGTTCACCCAGTTTTTGGGTGGCGGGAACAGAAGGACCGACACCGCCGGATACCGGCAAGAGTGGATCAGGAGTCACGATTTCCACAGCGATGCCTGCGCTGAATGAGGAGTTGGTTTCAGCTGCTTTATGGGCGTTCAATATGGTGAGTGAAGCGGCCCAGAACAGGAGACCGGACATCCAAAAAGTTTGTCTTTTGCAAAAAGAAAGAGGATTCATGCCTTTATATAAATACTCAGGCACGAATCCTCCAATAGAAAAAACAAACAAACGCGAATACGGAGTGGGCTAGGCTCCGTATGCACGAATGCGTGTGGTGTTAGTCTTGAATCATTCTGAAGAAGACAGCTCCGTCGGATGATTGTTTGTCCAGTTCAGCATGACGGCGACCATTCAGCAATCGCGCCATCGATGCGTCTACTTCAATCCAATCGGATTCAGAACTTAGAGAGTTGGACCACTGCAATCGGCCATCAGCCAGTGATGACCAGGAAACAGTGACTTTATCTCCGTGTGTGGCAATGTTCATTGAAACCGAACCCAGCGCCTCATCTTCGGCGGGGGCCATTGCGCGGGCGGATTCAACGACATCGGTGATGCTGTGAAACATCGTTTCTTCGGTTGAAACGGTCCACAGTGGCTCTTGATTGGTTCCCAAGGAATAATCAACGACCAGAAAATCTGCGGATTCATTTCCATAAACATCCCGGGCCATTAACAGTAGAATGTTGCGTCCGGTTTCGAGTTCGTTGATATCAACTGAGAATGTTTCAGACTCAGCGTCGATCTCGGTCCAGGGGATCCCGTTTAGTTCCACCCAGATGGATTCCACCAGAGAAGCATCACTGACCGTTCCGGCCAGGGTGACTTCCGGACCGTTCAGGACTTCGAGATTAGTCGGTGAGGTGAGTTGGATTTCAGGAGGATTTTGATCAACGTATTGCAGCATTAATTCAAAAGCGCCTGTGTTACCTGAATCATCGGTAGCCTCGATCCTCAAGATTGTGAATCCATTTCCAATTGGGATATTGTTCCAGGAAAAGGCTCCAGACTCATCCAGTTCAATAATGGCGTCGACAATGTATTCTCCTTCATCATTTCGATCGTAGACGTTCAACGTTCCCATGACTGAAACAATCTCGCCAGTTTCATCTGTGATACGACCTTCCAGATCTAACGAAGTTTCCTGAGTAAAAATGAAAGGTTCGATCCAGCCAAACTCTGGTTGGAGTCTTGGAATGTTGGAATCAGTAATAGCAATCACAGGCGCAATCCGATCTGCGTCTGGATCAATCGTCACGATTTTGTTGTATTCAACAAATGTCGAAATCGATGATTGATTGCCATCAGTGTCCGTAGCGGTCCAGTTGAATGTCGTGAAACCGGGGAGGACTTCAAACGGTTCGAGTGCGAAGGTTCCTTCCTCTGTCAACTCAACATCCATCAAAATGGGCTCAAACCAGTCTGGATTCTCTTCCTGAATACCTGTTGGATCCAGAACTTCACGAAAGATCTCCACTTGGAATGATCCCACCCCTGCCGGATCTTCCACTCGACCTTGAAAATTCAGCTCAATGGCCTCGCCTTCACCTTCGATGCGGATAAATTCGCCAGCTGCCATGTCCGGATAATTCGGCTCGTCGATACGAATTTTCGGACCTTGCCCATCGCCAACTTTTTCCACAGGATCATCCTCTTCGATTGCCTCAATGAAAGCAATCATGGTAGCTGCGTTCCCAAACTCATCGGAGGCAGTGATAATCACATGAGTTAAACCTGCGGAAGTTTGTTCAATGGTGACGGAGAAGGCTCCATTTTCATCCAGATCAAGAGGTTCGCTGATGTAGCGATCTTCAGGATTGAAATCCTCTACAGGTTCAAACCATTCCTTCATGATCTCGATATGAGCTTCGGCGACTCCACTGGAATCACTGATGACACCAGCGATTTCGATCTGAGATGGGATTTCCTCAATTCGAACCCATTCCAAGCCGGTGGTCGGGTCGATCCCTTCCGGTGATGTCAGTTCTATGGTGGGAGGAGTCAGGTCACTGACATCAATCAATGCCTGGCCAATCAAAGGATCGCCTTCACTGAGTGAAGCGGTGACCTGCAGGATGTGAGATCCCATCTCCAGCGCATCTAATGTCAGCGAATAGAATCCGGTTTCTACATCCCATTCCAAGGATTGGGCAGTATCGTCATTCAGTTTATATTCCAGGCCGGTAATGGAAACTTCCTCAGTGGTTTCTACCTGACCTCGAATGGTTAGTTCTTTAGGTTCAGTCTCGACAATAATTCTGTCGGGGAGGTTGAGATAGAAATCAACATTCCATGGTTCCGGAAATACCCATGGTGGTTCTCCATTGGGGTCTTCCGGAAAGAAGATTTCGCCAGTCTCAGGATCAATGATCCAGCCATCCGGCAGTTCTTGTGAGTGAGAGTTGATCGGCGCTGATAAACTCAGTCCGAGCAATCCGATGATCGCGAGCCCATGGCATGTCTTAGCCCTGTATGATTTCCAGGCGCCGCGATTTACAGAATCAGCCAACTGGATATTGGTTGGCATCATGTGTTTTTGCATACCTTACAATCTTTTTACGGATTTTTTGTACAATTAGAGATGTACGCTGAAGGGGACCACCAGGACCCCGGACATCTCCGGGACTGGCTCCGCACGTGGAAGGGCTATGCGACTGACTGTTGTTTTCAACAGATTGTTCGCTCCAGACGAAAACCAGTTATAAGACTACCCGGAGAATTTGGAACGGCAATAAAAATTATTCAGAAATTTTTATTCTCACCCTTCTGTATTCCATCTGGCCGCGATCCCCTTCTAATCCTATTGGCCCATCAGCTGGCAGTTGCATGGCTGCTTCCAAGACCTCTCCGTTACAGGATCCGTGAGCGATGCCGTCCTTGACTTCAATGACCAACTCATTCCAGTCCTGTGGTTTGTAGTTTTTTAGATTCTTATAGGGACCAGCCAGAGGGTAATCCCTACATTGCAGTTGAGGTTTGCGAATGAAGACTCCGCTGTCGGCGTAAGGTGTGGCGCGGAATTCCA
>JAUIHU010000142.1 GCA_030432175.1 Verrucomicrobiia bacterium
TGAGAACCAGTAACCAGGAAAACTCCAAAATTCCTGGCTCACTTTGGCAATAGCAAATTACCGCAATAGCCAAACATAATAATCATCAGGAGGCTTCGCGGAATTTTTTTTCCATCGCCTCCATCAATTCCTTTAACGAAAACGGTTTGTGCAGCAGCGTCGGCCTGGGCTCAGGTAAACTCAACAAAGCTTCCTCCCTGGCAGCTTCTGCATCTCCTGATATGAGAAGAATGGGAATGCTTGTATTTCCTTGCCTGACTTCTCTCACCAAATCAATCCCGGTCTTTTTAGGCATGGTAATGTCGGAAACGATCAGCGCAATCTTTCCCTCGTTGCGACGGAACAACCGAATTCCCTCTTCGCCATTCCGCGCGGTGATCATTTCAAATTTCTCATGCGTCAAACAGGCCTTGATTACTTCCAGGACCATTGGATCATCGTCCACCAGCAATACTTTCCCGGACTTCCGCAGTGATTCAGATCCGCTCTCGGCTCCCTGTATTTGCCCTTCTTGATCATCCTCAGAGACGTTATCTGGCTGCTTTTCGATCCATGATTCCGGAATAACGGGAGCGTAAATTATCGCTTCAGCGCCTTCATCATGCATCGAATTCAAAAGTACCTGCCCGCCATGTAAGCGAGTCACGCTATGAACCTGCGTTAAACCCAATCCCATTCCCTGGCCTTTGGACCTCGTCGTGAACATGGGATCCAATGCTTTGGACAAGACACTCTCGGGCATTCCGAAGCCACTATCCTTGATTCGAAGTTTGAAATATCCAGATTGGAGATCCTCAGCAAGACCCAACTCCTCCGTTCGCGCAGGGTCTAAATTTTCATATCGCAACTCCACTTCCAACTTACCGCCAGTCGCCAATGCAAAATGCGCATTCTGCAAGAGATTTTGGAACAGCTTCCTCCATTGCTCAGGATCAGCGCATGTTTGAACTTCAGTAATCGACTCACTGACTTCAACTTTAGTGGAATTCGGCAAATTCTCTTTCCACACCTCCAATTCCTCGCGGAGAATCACACTCAATTCCACCTGCTTCGGACGAAACCGGCGTTGCGGTCGCACTGCATTCAATATGCATTCAATACTCTGCTCTGTTTTGCGCGTGGAAGATTCAATCGCCTGAGCGTACTGCTGAATTGTCAAATCAGAAGCAGATTCCTCATTGATCAAAGCCACATAGCCTAAGACCGGGGCGAGAAAATTATTCACATCATGCGACAATTTCCCAGCCAATGCCTTCAGTGACTGCAATCGCGAGTCGCGTTGTTCCAGTTTGTGATCGGTAGGAGTTCGAGCTAGTTGTTTAAAGTCGCTGGACGGAGCGCGCATGTTTGCGTGTGGGATCTGGTTAAGGATGATTTTCCAGGGCAAAAATCCGGATTGGAGCTTCATCCAACCAAATTAATACCTCTTATCTCAATGATTAATATGGGTTGGAAGACTCAGTAATCAAGGGCACGATGGACTTCCATAAGGAGCTGATTCATAGGAAGTGTTTTGCTGACATACCCTCTTGCCCCTCGAGATTGCGCTTCTTTCAGGATCTCATCATCAAATCCCATCCCGGTCAATATCACCACAGGTAGTCCCGGTTTTAGTTCCCGAGCCTGAGATAGTATCTCCAAACCATCTTCTTCATTCAAAAACAGATCCAGTACCATGATGTCCACTGTGCTGTCTGTTTTCTGCAATGACATATGGGATTCCAGAAAATCCAGGGCTTCAGCTCCTGTTTCAAAGCAGGTGACGTGATATCCCTTCTTCTCAAAGAAGGTGGATAGCAGCTCCAGTATCGATGATTCGTCATCAACGATCAGAATGTGCTGACGTGAATGAGATCCGCCTTTCATGGTAAATGATATTGTTTAAATTGCATGCAATCCTCGAAACAGGCTTTGAATTCTCATTCCTGAGAAGCTATTCCGCTTCTTGTGCCTGGGCTTCATAGTATGCGGTAACCTTGGCGTCCACGTCCCTGAATCCGATATCCACTTCAAAAATCGATTTATATATCTCAAAGGCTTCTTCTTGCTTTCCTGTTTGCTCATGGATCAAAGCCAACTCGTAGAGCAGGTCTTTTTTCTCATCATCAAAGGAAAGTTTCTCGGCTATGGCGCCTTCGAGAGAACGCTTTGCCAGATCCCACATTTTTTTCTTAGCAAAACATTTGCCAAGATACCCCATGGAAGCGCCTTTTCTGTGTGGATGTCCTTGCGATCGTTGAAACTGCTTGATCGCTTCTGAGTGATTGCCCAGCTTGAATTGCAATCTTCCTATCTGATACCTCACTTCCAAATCGTTCGGATGTTTAGAGCTGCGAACTTCCAACTGCTGCAGGTCGTATTGATCTTTCTGCTGCAATACCGCAGCCTTTTTCGATTCAGCTTCCGGATCATCCTCAGCGATATCTGCCATCTGATGTTCGATCTTTTTACTTTGAATATCCGAGAATAGCTGCTCCACACCCGCATCTTCACCTAAGCCTTTGGATCGAATAATCTCCGCCAGTTTCAATGCTTCTTCGAAATCCTTCTTCAGCAAGTACAACTCTGCGGTTTCTCGCAACAATTTGAAACTTCCGGGCTCCCGTTCAATGGCTTTTAAATTGTGAGTGATTCGCTCCGACAATGTATCCTCATCCTGAACCGTCCGCCCCCGCTGTTCCAGAGCCACAGCTTCTTCTTCATCTTTCAGAGCCTCACGAAATGAGGCGTCCTTCTCACTGAATTTCTCGTACTTGCCTTCGATCAACGTGCGGTTGGCAGCAAAATCTTTCACCGCCTGAATGACATCGGTGTTAGTCGGGAAGTTTCTCGCGAGTTCATTGTAAATCGCTTCCGCCTTCTTGATATCACGCAGTTCAGCCAATGTTCGGGCGAGATCCATGGCCAGATGAATATCCTTGGGAGCGTTCTTGCGAGCAATCTCCATCGACAACGCCGCTGTTTTCGGCAAATCCACTTTGAGCGCCGCTTCTGCCAGAATTTTATGGGCAGCGACATTGTTCGGATCGTCATTGAGAATCTGTTCCGCCTGGCGCATTGCTTCCAATGGCTGACTTCTCGCCGCTATCTGAGCGCGGGCAATGGCCGGGGATTTTCCGGCGACACCGAACATCTTTTTGAAGAATCCCGATTTGGCCTCAATTTTCCTGAACTGAGTCGCACGCAAAGCCTGCCGACAATCGAAAAAATCAGGATCATTCTTCAACACCTGATTGAATATGGTGATGGCGTAATCAAGATTCTCCTTCTTGTACGCAGCCATCCCCTTCTCGTACAACTCTCTGTCCGAGCGAGACACCTCTTTAATTGACTTCTCCGGCATGGGCTAAATTTAGTCCGGGACAAAGAAAAACGCCACCGAAAAGCAGGTTCAGCAAGCCATGTTTCCTGACGACACCACATTTTTTCAAGAATCCAGGCTTGAAATCGATTTCCACCCCCGGTAATTAAGGATCCTGCAATGCGCGCCTATGGTGGAATTGGCAGACACGCTACCTTGAGGTGGTAGTGCCGCGAGGTGTGCAGGTTCGAATCCTGCTAGGCGCATTTTATTTAGTACCTGCCCCAACCCGTTGATAGCAAAGGGAGCTACAATGTCATTCTATCGAGTAAGTTAAGCTGATGCGTCTTGGTTTATTCCGAATACACAACCACACACCATTCAAGACGCGATTGAAAGATAGGGGTTTCTTTGCAGCGAAGGCCGATATCAAATGTTGACTCAACTCGCCGAGCTGGGGCTCAGCGTTCCCGGGACGCCTCCCAAGTTTATTCTCACCTCACCCCGCCATTCAACATTGCGAAAAAAATGTTTATCCAGGATAAAGCTTTCCTCTCAATTCTGGATTTTTTGAGTATGAGTGAATAATGGATCTCAGCGTATGAGTTTAGTTTTACCCATCAATATCGACGATTTACTCCATCACCAGGGAGTTGAATCGAGTCGTGTTGAGTTGAAAGCCAGCTGGGATCCAAAGGTAACCGGTCCTCAAATTTTAAAAACCATCTGCGCTTTTGCAAATGACCTTCAAAATCTGAATGGAGGTTATGTCGTTATCGGGATCGAAGAATCCAACGGCTGCGCCAAACTTCCACCTAAAGGAATCCGTCCAGAAGAAATTGATGTCATCCAAAAATGGATTCGTGGGAATTGCAACCGTTTGGACCCGGAATACCAACCGGTGATTTCTCCAGAGGTGGTATCAGGTAAACACATCCTTGTGATCTGGGCTCCCGCCAGTGATGTGCGCCCTCATCGAGCTCCAGATGGAGAGAAAGGAGAGCGCAAGTACTACGTCAGACTCGGATCCGAATCGGTGAATGCTGAGAAAAATGGCGTGTTGGATCAACTGATTCAGCTGACTGCCAAGGTTCCCTTTGATGACCGGAGAGCTTTGCAGTCGACCACTGAAGACTTGAGGGAGGGGAAGGTTCGCGAGTTTTTAAAAGATATCCGAAGCGGATTGCTGGAGGAAAACCAGACCCGGGAGGTTTACAGAAAACTTCGAATCGCAGCGCCAGTGAACGGCCACGATGTGCCCAAGAATATCGGGTTGCTCCTGTTCAGTGATGATCCTGAGAAATGGTTTCCTGGATGCCGCATTGAGGTTGTTCAATACGCGGCAGATTCTTCGGGCAATGTGCTGGAGGAAAAAGTTTTCCGTGGCGGGTTGCACGAACAGTTGGTCGGCGCACTTGGATTTCTGGAAGGCATTTCCAGTTCTCATCTGGAAAAACAGGAAACATCTTTCAAGGTGAAAGGCTGGGTGAGTTACCCGATCCCGGCATTACGTGAGGCTTTGGTCAATGCAGTGTATCACAAAAGTTATGAATCCACTCAAGAACCGGTCAAGGTGTACCTCTATCCGGATCGGGTTGAGATCATTAGCTACCCTGGTCCGGTTTCCGGGATCCAACTGAAACATTTGAAACAAGAATCCCCAATGCCTCCGGTTCCCGCAAGAAACAGGAGGATTGGTGAATTTCTGAAAGAACTCCGACTGGCAGAAGGGCGAGGAACTGGACTCCCCAAAATCTATCGGTCCATGCGTGAAAATGGATCCCTGGATCCTGCTTTCGATTTCGACGAGGATCGAACTTATTTCAGGGTCACCCTGCCGGCTCATCCTGAATATGTCGCCATTTCAGCGTTGAGAGACGCAGCGCACTTGAAAGCTATCGGCGCTGAAAGGGAGTCTTTCAAACGCATCGAAACAGCGTGGACCTCCATGCCTGCGTCGCCTACGCTTACTGCGGAGTACATTCGACTATTAAGCCAAAAGGAACGAATATCCGACGCAGAATCCGTATTGGAGCAATTCCGAAAATCTGCTTCAGACGTTTTTCATCCTTATGTGACAAACGTATACATAGAAATACTTTTGGATTCTGGACGACATAAAGAAGCAACCCGTTTATTGAATGAACAACCGCAATACCTGGCCAGTTCTGATGCGTTGGATGCGGCGATTCTGGCTCGTCGGCTGAGGGATCAAAGGAAAGCGCATCAATACTTCGAACGAGCCGGGGACGCAGTTCTGCATGATGCCCGAGCATTGCATGAGTTTGCCCAAACAAAAATCAAACTTGCCCAGGAACTTAAGAGATCCCGTCAACCTGAAGAAAACCGACGATTGTTGAAGGAAGCCAAGGAATTACTGGAGCGGGTCATTCAAATGGAAGGGGACCGCGTCCGTCATGCGTGGGCCTGGAGAGATTTAGGGAGAGTCAAAAACTGGTTGAAACATCCCAGAGGAGAGGTCACCTCCGCCTATCAACAGGCGATCGAACTGCTCCCGGACGAATCTCGCTTTAAGGCGGAGTTGAGCGGGCTGAGATGAATTGCCTGACGGCGGACATTTTTAGATGTGAGAGGCGCAGTCAACGGAAAAGGCAAAAGAATGTCCAATCAAATATTTTCGTGCCTTTCGTGCTTTTCGTGGTTGCAAATTCACCCGCTCCACGCCGCGGGGCGGAAGTCTGTCCGTTCCGTGTCCATGGCGCTCCGGCTCCGGCTAGCGCTCGGGCCTGCGCTTCCGGCGTCACTCCACTCCCGGACTATTTTTCGTTTGACCTGAGAGCGAGACGGAAGCCCACGTGGTCGTCCCGGTACGATGGCGTGCTCCTGTCGCGGAGGGCCGAACGGCAGTCCAACGCGAAGTTGAGCCAGGAGCCGCCGCGCATGACGCGGACATCGCCGGACGCGGGACCGTCCGGGTTGGTGACCGGTCCGGTTGGGTAGTCTGATTCGTACCAGACTTCGCACCATTCCCAGACATTCCCATGCATGTCGTTAAGTCCCCACGGGTTGGGCAGTTTTTGACCTACAGGATGAGTTTTTTTACTAAAAAGGGAGCCGCTATTCTTACTATACCAGGCATATTCACCCAAACGCTGACTGGAATCTCCAAATGAATAAGCCGTCTCAGTCCCGGCGCGACAAGCGTATTCCCATTGAGCCTCCGTCGGCAGCGCATACTGGTAACCAGCCGGCAACCTTCCCGCGTCCTCCTCCAGTTTGTTTAACTTTTTAAGAAACTCCTGGACATCCTCCCAAGAAACCGTCTCTACCGGCGCATTCAGTCCCTGGTCTTTGAAGCGGCTTGGATTGTTGTCCATGACAGCCTGCCATTGCCCCTGAGTGATCTCATACTTACCCAGCCAATAACCTTCTGTGAGTGTCACTTGATGTCGGGTTTCATTACTATATCTATCTTCTTCACTCTCCGGACTCCCCATCCAAAATGTCCCTCCATCCGCTTTGTCTTCAGGATTGATCCACACCATATCGATCCCCACTTTTGGGATCGTAAAATCTTTTCTGGGAAAATCGTTTACTACGGGTTGGGGTGATGGTTGGGGGTCTGGCTTTGGAGCGCCAACAATCTTTGTCTCGGTTGGCGCTTCTGTTTCTGTGACAACATTTGACTCAGGCTTTTCTTCCTCCTAGGGCTTGGGAGTGACGACAGGCGGTGGGGCGATCCATCTGGATTTGTTGTTGGCCCAAAAAGTGGCAAATTCCTGCCCGGTTTTCAAATCACCTGGGGTTACGGATTCTAGCGCTTCGATGAGATCTTCAACGGATTCCCAATCCTGGCTAATTAAGACCGCTTGGTAAATTCCTATAATTTCTGTAGCTATTGTGGGAGCAATTAGTTGAGAATTTCCGATAATTGGGAAGATTTTCGGAAAACGTTCTTTTAATGGAGCCTTATTCAATTTGGTCAACCGAAACACAAAATCTCCTTCATCCAATGATGGATCTCGTATTTTCCCAAACTGAGGTGTTTGTCCGGTCTTGTAATAAAGTACCTTTTCGTTGAGGTACATACCAAGCTCCGTTCCGGTGATATACCCATCTTTTGTTAAATCAGCCTCTCCATTTAATCCACGCAGAAACACTTTTACGAAGGCACTCTGCGCAGGAACCAACTCATTGGATTTCCCGGCTGAAATGAATTGCCTGACCGGACGAGAAGTGTAGTCATTGATCTGCGGAGGGACTTCGGGAAAAGTAGACCTGGCTTCAAATACTGATCCCGAAAAGCAACTATCAAACAAAAACAAGACATGCTTGGCTTCAATCTCTTTGCACCAGGAAATAACTCGCGTCATCGGCAGGGCCTTGCGTAAAAATCCTCTTTCATTCCTGCGTGGATCTGGAGCGTCGACAGGAACCAGATACCCTTGCTGCCCGGACCGCACCGTTCGACTGTATCCATGCCCGGAAAAGAATATTAACAGCCGGTTATTTTTATTGAATCCATGATCATCAATAAAATTTTCGACTTCATCCTTCAGCGTATCTTCATCCGGATTCAGAACCCGTCTCACACTAAATCCCTGCTCAATTAAAGCCTCTCGAATTTGATCAGTTTCATTGATGACACTGGGCAAGTCGCCCCAAGCCTGATTATCTGTATAATCTGAAGCGCCCAGAACCAGGGCGAAGCTTCCTTCATACATGCCTACCTGCTTACCTTCTGCGTCCAGGATCGGAACAATTTCAACACCTCGACCCGTGGATTCCTCGGCGCCAGACTGCGCCCACACACATACGCCTAGGGCTAAAACACTCGTAATCAAAACATTTAGCCATATAGATCGCGTTTGGATTCCTGATGCAATTTGAGCCCTGCCTTTCATTGTTTATTACGCTATCCAAATCATGACAATAGATCAACCAATGGAGCTGACAAAATGTCTGAAGGGGTAATTCTTTATGTGTGGTTCTCCCAGAAAATTCTTTGACACCCGGATTTTTACCTCTCAAGACGGGTGGCGGTTTACTGGTTCAGTCTACTTCTTATGTCGACTCCACTCGCCGAGCTGGGGCTCAGCGTTCCCAGGGGAGGGCAGGGTAGTTGGTTCTCTTTTGCTTTTTTAGTTGGCGTCGGCTCTTTCCGGGTTTCCCAGGGCTTGCGCCCAGGGTTATGATGGTTTGCCCCGTTGGGGCGGGGGATTTCGACGGCTTGACGCGCACTAGCCCAGGTCACTCTAACTACTTTTCGTGCATTTCGTGTCTTTCGTGGTCAAAATATTTGACACCCAGATTTTTACCTCTTAAGCAGGGTGGCGGTTTACTGGTTCAGTCTACTTCTAATGTCGGCTCCACTTGCCGAGCTGGGGCTCAGCGTTCCCAGGGGAGGGCAGGGTAGTTGGTTCTCTTTGGCTTTTTTAGTTGGCGCCGGCTCTTTCCGGGGTTCCCAGGGCTTGCGCCCAGGGTTATGATGGTTTGCCCCGTTGGGGCGGGGGATTTCGACGGCTTGACGCGCACTGGCCCAGGTCACTCAATCTACTTTTCGTGCATTTCGAGTCTTTCGTGGTTAAAAAGAATTCCGTGCTTTCCGCGCCTTCCGTGGTTCTCCTAAACTCATTCCAGGCTTGATTGAACGCTATTACCTGCCAAAGTGTTCGGGTTCCATTCGTTGTTGATTTTATTGATTTCAACCTAAACACATTTATCGCTTCAAACCCTCCACCATCTTATTCAACTGGCGGGCCACATTATCAAAATAGCGGACATCTTTATAAAGCTGAGCCATCATAATCCCCCCTTCCAGGGTACTGATGAAATTAATGGCGAATTCCCGGGCATCTATATTGATGCGGACTTCCCCGCTGGCCATGCCTTTTTGCAGGGTCCGAACGATGCGTTCCTGCCAGGCATCCATGGCGCGGATTACTTCTTTGCGCAGTACCGGCCGGGTTTCATCGGCATCCACCGAACTATTCTTAATGGGACAACAT
>JAUIHU010000143.1 GCA_030432175.1 Verrucomicrobiia bacterium
GTGGCTGACGGATTTAACACTGTCACTCTTGAATTGACTGGAGAAGAGCGTGTTCAAGTTCGGAATTCTTTGACTTGGTCAGTGAAGTTCAATCTTCAGGACGAAACAACATCACGCGCAGGTCTGAGTTTTTATTCCCCACCATCAGTTTCCGGCACACGCCCTGCTGATGCTAACGCATATTGGGAAAAATCAGGCCCTGGAGAGACTTGGGTGCAATCATCTTTTCCTGACGGAACTCCTGGAAACTTCGGAGCCCGTTTCACCGCAGTTCCAGAACCAGGAACCATTGCTCTTGGTCTAATCGCTGGAATGTCTTTCTTCGGAATGCGTTTTCTGCGCCGTCGCAACGGATAATTCCCGTTTGCTAATTTAATCTGGCGACCCGGCGTGGGTCGCCATTTTTTTGCTCTGTTTTCTTAGACTTTGCTATCCGTTATTTTTATTCCTCAATTGATTTCTTAGGGTTTAACCATTCCGCGATCTTTAACATCAATCCAAAATGCATATGAGCGCTGAGCATTGTTCCTCAAAACGACCTTTGGTGTTCATTAATATGGCCGTGACCGTTGACGGCAAAATCGCCACCGGAAACCGGCAGATCAGCTCTTTTGGAAGCGCATCCGATTATGAGCGTTTGCTGAAAATCCGATCCTGTAGTGATGCCATCATGTGTGGAGCTGGAACCCTCAACGCGGCTCCAGTAACTTTGGGGAATGGTGGAGACAACTGGACCAGGCATCGCTTAGAAAAAGGATTGAAGTCATACCCAGAGCGCATTCTGGTGACAGGATCAGGCTCGCTGAATCCTTCAGCAAAAGTTTTTGAGAAGCGATTCTCTCCGATTCGAATTCTCACTACACGCCAGGCGCCACAAAATCGATTCAAGGAATACTCCCAGATCAGTGATGAAGTTTACACATGCCGTGGATCTGAAATAGACTGGATTGAAGTAATGCATTGGATGAGGTCCATTGGTATTGAGCGCCTGCTTTGTGAAGGCGGCGCTAATTTGAATGGCGCTTTGCTGATGGCTGGATTTGTGGATGTTTTTTTTCTGACAATTTGTCCCTGGATTGCTGGAAGCTCTGATGCGCCAACAGCATTTGAAGGGATTGGGTTTTCAAGTTTACAGGAAGCTTTACAGATGGATTTAATCTCAGAGAGATTAACTATGGATGGAGAGAGGATGACGACTTGGGGAAAAAGTGGATTGAGCAGAGGCGCTTTCGAATGCTTTGGGGGAGAGGTTGAGTTGAGTTCAATTTGAAGATATCAGGAAAAGAGTTATACTCCCATAATCGTGTCCAAATGCAGTCGGAGATGATCTGGCGGACCGGCTAAATCTTGTAGAACCTTCACCAGGATGGGATCCGATGAACGTCGCATTGAGAGGCAGATTTTATTCCATTTCCCGAGCCAGTAACCAGAGGATGTCGGACAATCGGTTTAGGAAAGCAAGCAGGTTTGGGTTGATTGCAGGATGGCTGAGTTTCGCGGAGTCGGCAGGACAATCAATAGAATTGTAGTATTTACAAACAGCTCGCTCCGCTCTTCTGCAAATGGATCTAGCCATCTCAATCCTGGCTGATAATTCATTTTCGCCAGGAGTAGCCCAACCTGTGAACTTTTTATTTTCCAGAACGGATACCCAATCATTGAGGAAATTGACATGGAAATCATTGATTTGCTCGAATCCATCATCGGAATATCGCTGTAGATCTGCCGGAATGGTGGCTAATTCTCCCATGAGAATTACCAGGTATTGTTGGGTCTGGAAAATGGATTGATGAACTTCTGCGTCATCTTCGCCTTTCAGAATACATCGAATCAAACCAAGAGCGCAGGATAATTCGTCGACCGTTCCATAGGCATCAACTTGGGGATGGTCCTTGGCAACTTTTCTGTTATACATCAACGCCGTCCGTCCCTGGTCTCCTTGCTTTGTTGTAATACTCATGGAAGGGCTAACTAATGCTGATCTGACAAGAAAGCAAATGGTTTCCGGCTGTGATTGGAGTTGGGGTGGAATCCAGGGAGCGCTAAGCCCTGGCTCGGCGAGTCGAACCCGCATTCGAAGCAGACGGTGTTGCAATAAGGCCTCCCAACAGTCATCGCACCTTATTGTCTTGTTCCCTTATGCTCGAAGGTTGCCGAAAATGATCTTCGTGTTTAGAATAATCGAATTGGAATTACTGAACTCCAAAACAAAGAAAATCGTTGATATTGTCGCCCGTCAGGGTTTGATGGCTATTACCGCTGCTGCATTGGAAATCATTATTTTTGTCAGACCAGTGACAGGGTTTATAAAGGGTAAAAGTCTTCCAGGACTTGTCACTTGACTGGAAATAAATGATTTTTCTAAAAATGGTTTCTTTGTTTGTCATTTAACGTTTACAACCTGAATACATGAGCGCTATTGCGACCCAAGGTTTGGAAGGTGTTGTCGCGGCAGAGACCGCATTAAGCGACGTACGCGGAGCTAAAGGACAACTTGTTTATTGTGGATACGATATTAATGAACTGGCGGGGAACACTTCTTATGAAGAAGTTGTCTTTCTCCTCCACAATAATCGTCTTCCTAACACAGAAGAACTGGCTGCCTTAAAAGCAGAGCTGGCCAGATACAGAGAGATCCCGGGGTCAGTAGTTGACGTGATTCGCGCCCTCCCGAAAGATGCGCCTCCTATGCATGTGCTACGCACGGCTGTTTCAGCATTGGGATGTTTTGATCCGGATCGGGATACAGAAGATTTTGAGACGCAAAAGCACATTGCGTTGAAGCTGATCGCTCAAATTCCAATCGTTACCGCATATTTTCACCGACATCGCCAGGATAAACCTTTGGTTGAGTCTGACTCCAGTCTCAGCGAAGCGGCAAACTTTCTTTATCTGGTAGACGGAGAAAAGCCGATCAAGGAGAAGATTGATGTGATGGACATGTGCTATGTCCTGCATGCTGACCATGGCATGAACGCCTCGACATTCAGTTCGAGAGTTACCATTGCTACTTTAAGCGATATGTATTCCGCTATCACCTCTGCAATAGGAACATTGAAAGGTCCTCTGCACGGTGGAGCCAACGAAGGGGTCATCAAGATGCTACTTGAGATCGGGGATTTGGACAAGGTGGACGCTTTTGTGGAGGATTGCCTGGAGAACAAGAAAAAGATCATGGGTATTGGGCACCGTGTTTACAAAACACTGGACCCGAGAGCGCCTCATCTGCGTCGATTGGCCGATGCGTTGACCCAGAAGCTGGGTGAACCTAAGTGGATTCAAATGAGTGATCGTATTGCTGAAATTATGCTTGAGCGCAAGAACTTGAATGCAAACGTCGATTTCTATTCAGCCACCGTATATTATTCACTAGGAATTCCGATTGACTTATTTACTCCGATATTTGCGATTGCCAGGACATCTGGCTGGACTGCGCAAGTTTTGGAGCAACTGGCTTCCAATCGTCTAATTCGTCCTCAGAGCCATTATACAGGTCGGGATGATTTAAAATTTGTTCCTGCAGATCAGCGATAAGAGCGAGTGATTATCAGATCAGGTGTAAGCCAACCCATCAACAAAGCAGTTCGACGACAATATCAATTAACCTAATGAATCTTCACGAGTATCAAGCTAAAGAGCTTTTATCCCGAAATGGAGTTAACACGCCCGAGGGGCAGGTTTGTGACACCCCAGCCGAAGCGAAAAACATTGCCGAAAAGTTGTTCGGAGACGGACATGACATGGTAGTGGTTAAATCCCAGATCCATGCTGGCGGCCGAGGTAAAGGAACTTTCACCAGTGGTTATCAAGGTGGTGTGAAATTGTTGAAAACCGCTGATGAAGTCGAAGCTTCAGCAAAAGCCATGCTGGGTGAGACACTGGTCACCAAGCAAACTGGACCAGAAGGCCGCAAGGTGAACAAGATTTTGGTAGCGGCGGCGCCGGCCATTAAGAAGGAACTGTATTTGGCTGCGCTATTGGACCGAGCTATTGGTCGCCCGATCTTGATGGCGAGTGTGGAAGGGGGAATGGATATTGAGGAAGTTGCTGAAACTTCTCCTGAAAAAATCCTTAAGGTCGTTGTGGATCCCGCTTTTGGACTGGAGGCTTTTCAGGCCCGAAATCTGGCTAAACAGCTTGGGATGAGCGGGAAACTGATCGGCCAGGCAGCGAAGTTATTCCAGGGGGTCTACAACACTTACATGAACTGTGATGCGAGTCTGGTAGAGATCAATCCTCTGTGCATCGTAGAATTACCGGACGGTTCAGAATCTTTGGTTGCGGTTGACGCCAAAATCTCGATTGATGATAACGCTCTGTTCAGACACGCTGATATTGTCGGAATGCGTGATCTGGAGGAGGAGGCTCCTTTGGAAATCGAAGCAGGCAAGTTTGATCTGAGTTATATCAAACTGGATGGAAACATCGCTTGTCTGGTCAATGGAGCAGGATTGGCGATGGCGACAATGGACATCATTCAGCATTTTGGAGGAAGCCCCGCCAACTTTCTAGACGTTGGTGGTGGCGCCAGTAAGGAACAAGTCAAAGCAGCTTTCAAAATCATTTTAAGTGATCCCAATGTGAAAGGTATTCTGGTGAATATTTTCGGAGGTATCATGCAATGCGATATCATTGCTTCCGGAATCCTTGCCGCTGTTGAGGAAACCAACCTCAACCTGCCTTTGGTGGTTCGCCTTGAAGGAACCAATGTGGCGATTGGCAAGAAACTGATTGAAGAATCCGACCTCTCGGTGATAGGCGCAGATTCGCTTTCTGAGGCAGCGAAAAAAGTAGTGGAGGCAGTGGCCTGAACTGAATGAATAAATAAGTCCAATCGAAGACATGAGACTTCGATTGAATATCCAAAATTGAATTTAATATTTTTAAATGGCTATTTTAGTTAACTCCGATACTCGCATTGTGGTTCAGGGAATTACAGGTTCCTTCGGCGGAAAGCACGCCAAACTGAGTTTGGACTATGGAACTCAGGTTGTCGCTGGAGTCACGCCTGGTAAAGGGGGGCAGACGTTTGAAGGGGTCACTCCTATTTTTGACACAGTATCCGAAGCGGTGGCAGAGACTCAGGCAACGGTTTCCGTGATTTTTGTACCTGCAGCCTTTGCTGCTGACGCGATTCTGGAGGCGGTAGATGCAAAAGTGGATCTGGTAGTATGTATTACGGAAGGAATTCCTGTGAACGATATGGTTCGAGTTAAGCGCGCGATGGAAGGAAGTTCGACGCGATTAATCGGACCCAACTGTCCTGGGTTGGTGACTCCAGGAGAAGGAGAGAATTCTCACGGGGGCTGCCGGATTGGAATCGCTCCGGGTTACATTCACAAGAAAGGGCATATTGGTGTTGTTTCTCGAAGTGGAACTTTGACTTATGAAGCAGTCTGGCAACTGACTTCACGAGGAGTGGGGCAGTCCACTTGTGTTGGGATCGGGGGAGATCCGGTCAATGGCACATCCCACCTGGACATAGTTAAAATGTTCAATGATGATCCGGACACCCACGGGATCATCATGATCGGTGAAATTGGTGGATCAGCGGAGGAAGAAGCTGCTGAATGGATCGCAGCTAACTGCAAGAAACCAGTTGCTGGATTTATTGCTGGGGCTACAGCTCCTCCTGGGCGGAGAATGGGACATGCTGGCGCTATCGTCAGTGGAGGCAAAGGCGCTGCGTCCACAAAAATCCAGGCCATGAAAGACGCTGGAATATCAGTCGCAACCACTCCTTCTGATATAGCAGATACGCTTCTGAAGATGATGTAAGTTCATCCGAGCCAATAAACCTTAAATACATGACGATAAACAGTGGGGAAACCGCGATGGTTTTCCCACTTCCTGTTTTAGACTGTCCAGACAGCTGAAATGGGATTCCCTCTACCAATCGAACTCATCATGGATAACATACTGTCGAAATTATATGAAATAGCGACCCTGGCTGGAGATAAAATTATCCAAATCTATTCAGCTTCCGATTTGGGTGTTGAGTTGAAGGAGGATGACTCTCCCCTGACGCTTGCAGATCGGGCAGCTCATGGGCTTATTCTGGAACAATTAAAAGCATGGAACTCTGAGATTCCTGTGATTTCTGAAGAATCAAACCCAGATGAAATGGTATTGAAGGAAACTGACTCCCGTTTCTGGTTGGTAGACCCACTTGATGGAACGAAAGAATTTATTAAAAAGACGGGGGAATTCACGGTTAATATTGCCTTAATGGATCGGAAAACAGGTCCTGTCGCTGGCATAGTTCATGCTCCTGCCATTGGTGTAACCTATCTGGCAGAAAAAGGGCAGGGCGCATGGAAATGGACTCAGGAAGGAAAAGTGGTTGAAAAAATTTCCATTCAAACCAGAAAGCCGGATTTGAAAAACCTTTGTGTGGTGGCAAGTAAGGACCATGCGGGGCCGCTGGTGGAAGCCATGTTGCAACGGTTACCTGGAGCGCAGTTAACCAGCATGGGGAGTTCGTTGAAATTCTGCCTGGTTGCTGAGGGTAAAGCGGACTTATATCCGCGATTTGTACCTACCATGGAATGGGACACTGCCGCAGCTCAGTGCGTGGTGGAAACTGCAGGTGGGTCGTTAGTTACAGTTGATCAACGACCGTTAACGTATGGAAAAGACAATTGGAAAAACCCATCAGTCCTGGCTTATGGAGATCCTGACCAGTCCTGGGAACAGTATTTACCGGATTTAGCTTGATGGGCTGAAAAGTTTCAGTCGCGCGATCTGGAAGAGTAGCTAATCATTATCATTCTTTGTTTATTACTGACAATAAAGCAACGGGTCGATTTAATACCTATTTAAGGTATGGATAACAAGACAAGGCTATCCACAGTGACACAGGTGACCATCCTGATGGCGCTGTATTTTATCGGTGGGTTCCTTGGACTCCACTCCAGTTTTAATGATCTCGGATCGGAGATCATACTCGTGTGGCCGCCTTCAGGAATAGCTGTCGCAGCTTTTCTGGTGTTTGGTTACCGCTTTTGGCCCGGAGTGTTTCTGGGAGCGCTGATTCTGTCATTGATTACGTATCCATCAGTAAGTTTCTCAGTTGCTTCAGGTTTGGGAAGTGTAGTTGGAGCGATGATTTCCTGCTATCTGATGGAGAGGTTGACGGCCTTTGATGCTCGGTTGAATCGATCTGAAGATATTGTAGCTCTGGTGGTTTTTTCCGCTTTTGGAGCAGTTATCACAGCTGCATTTAATGCCGCCAGTTTGACAATGGGAGTTTCGGTGAACTGGGATGCCTTCGGCGCAACCTGGTTTCGGTGGTGGGTTCAGAATACAATGGGTTTGTGGATCCTGACCCCTTTACTTCTCAGTTTTGCACAGCATCAATTCAAAAAGCCTGTTCGAACAATTCGTATCATCGAATTTCTGGCGTGCATGGTCTTGTTGCTACTGGGAACTGTAATTTCGTTTAATTCATGGTATTTTTATGGGCTCAAAAGCTATCCATTGGCCTACCTCCCTTATCCGTTTCTTGTATGGGCAGCTCTCAGATTTGAACAACGAGGAGCTTCAATAGGAGTGATTCTTGTCTCTGCTTTGGCTATTTTCGGGCTGCTGGAAGGAAAGGGGCCTTTCCAATCCGACCTGCTGGTAGAGAGTCTGATGCTGCTTGGCGCATATCTCGGATTCTTATCCATTTCTGTATATCTCCTTGCTTCAACTGCCGCTCATCGGCGAATCGCTTCAGAGGCTCTGGAAGCCAGCGAGTTACGGTTGAGGTCCACCTTGGAAAGTATCCGTGAAGGCATTATCACACTGAACCTGGATGCGTTGATCGAAAATATAAACCTGGGTGGGAATCGAATCTTTAGCTTCAGGGAAGGTGAGTTATTGAACAGGAAATTCGAGATCCTTCTTTCTGAATCAAGCAGGGAAGAGTTTCGAGAATACTGGCGCAGGCTGGTTGAAAATAAATCGAGCGCATCTGTAGAGCGCGAAGATATTAACGAGCTGGATCTCGAACTCAAAGGTGTAAGACGTGATGGAGATTCTTTCCCTCTTGAAATTTCCTTAAATCGGGTTGAATTCAACTCGACCTCCAGGGTAATTGCAGTTATTCGGGATATTTCCTTCAAAAAACACCTGGAGGAAAAACTGGCGCATAGTCAGAAAATGGAGGCAATAGGTCGACTGGCTGGAGGAATTGCTCATGGGTTCAACAACTTACTTCAAGTCATTTTTGGATACTGCAATCTTGCCTTAGCTCGGGTGAAGGATGGAATGGTTCATGCCGAATCCGGACAAATCGAACAGATTTCTAACGCGGCGGCTAGAGCTGCGGTGATGACTAACCAACTGCTGACTTTCAGTCGAAAGAGTGTTGTCAAATCTCGAGTGATTCAGATGAACCAGGTGGTTCAAGGTATGGAATCTACGCTGAGAAGATTCCTGGGTTCTGGTATCACACTTGAAGTTGAGCTGAGTTCGGAATTGGAGTTAATTAACGCGGACCCTAACCAGATGGAGCAAGTTATTCTGAACCTCGTTTCCAATGCTTGCGATGCCATGCCTCATGGTGGTTTGTTGACCATCAAAACATACAGCTCTGTTGAGAATCCAGCCATGGCGGTCAAAGACCCTGATCAGTTATGGATCCCGGCGCCCAAAAAGCGGTCCTGGAATCATATTGCATTGGAGATCAGTGATACTGGGTGCGGAATGAGCCGTGATGTTTTGGGGCATATTTTTGAACCTTTTTTTACAACCAAAGAAGTCGGAAAGGGCACTGGGCTGGGGCTCTCTACTGTGTTTGGGATAGTCCAGGAGTTTGATGGTGAAATACAGGTGGATAGCTCAGTTGGGCATGGATCGCGGTTCAAGTTGTCATTTCCGGTAACTCAGGAAACCGCAGAAGACGCTGGGGGCAGTGTCGAATTGGATCCATCAAAACTAGAAGGCAAAGAATCCATTCTATTGGTAGAAGATGAAGACATGGTTCGCGACATGCTGTTTGAGATGCTCACACTTCATGGGTACACCGTACAGATAGCCGAACATGGCAAGGAAGCTCTTCAGCTCTACAAAGAAAAAGACGGCGCTTTCGATCTGTTGCTGACGGACGTTGTGATGCCAATGATGAACGGTCGTGAATTAGCGGAAGCGGTTTTGAAAATTAAACCAGACCAACGCATACTGTATTTATCAGGTTATTCAGATAGCGACATGCTGCAACATGGATTGCTGGAATCACAATCCGCATTTTTACAGAAG
>JAUIHU010000144.1 GCA_030432175.1 Verrucomicrobiia bacterium
AAGATTTATTGACCGAGACATTGAATTACCTGGTGGAGTCGGGGCCATTAGAGGGGATGTTGATAGCATCGGACGAAGGATTTGTAATTGCGCAAAGCTCAGGACTGGCGAAGGCGGAGAGTGGCGCAGCGATTGGGGCTTTATGTGAAGGGATGGTGCATCGTGTTGAATCTGAACGGTTAATACGTTCGGTGAAAGAACTGGTTTTGCGAGGATCTGGAGGGGAGCAGATTATTATCCGGCTTTTTGATCAGTTAAATGAGAAACGATTGCTGGTGGCGTGGGCAGGAACGACCAGTCGCTACCGCGCTTCTTTAGATCGGGCTGAGGACCTTTGTGGAAAATTGTTAAGTTTGGGAGACCAGCCCCAAAAAGCGGAAGTAGTTCACTTGATTAGTAAAGTCTCGGGATTATGGAAGAGATCTGCCTGGCTTTGGACAGGATCCGCCATCATCGCTGCGGCTGTATCCTGTTTGTCGGGCTGGCAGGTTTTATCCGGGCTGGCAGGTGTGTTGTTGGCCGGTTTTGGCTGGCCTCGGCTTCCACGATATTTTGTCTTACACCGATTATTATTACTGACGGCGGGTTTGTTAAGTTATTTCATGATGACATATGGCATCAAGCTGATAGGAGATTCTTATTAAATTGATTTGTATATACTTTGTTTAATTTATGTAGATGTTAAACATGTTTTTTAGCCAGATGGCTTCAGCAGAATTAATACGAAAGTTTAACAAGTTTTTATAGCTCAACTCAGGTGGTTTTCCTGGAAAATAAAAGTCCGGAGATTCTATCGCGAAAACTATTTCTTTTATGATACCCAGGGTGTTGATGGTAGATGATGATGTTGACCTGCTTTCAGTGATGAAGCGGGGTTTGAAGCCTCATTCGGATAAGTTTGAGTTGCTGACAGCCGAGAATGGAAAAGAGGCGCTGAAGACGTTGGACAGGGAGAATATATCGTTGGTGGTGACTGATCTCATGATGCCGATCATGGACGGGTTCCAGTTGTTGACCCAGATGATGGAGAAACATCCATTCACTCCGAGAATGATCATGTCGTCTACTCAGGCAGCCCGTCAGCAGATGTTGGAGGATAACTCGGGAATCGAGGCTTTTCTGGTGAAGCCGGTGACCCCTAAAGAGTTGGGAGCCAAGATTCTTGAGACCCTTGAAGCGCAGGAGAATGATACTGGTTATGTGAAGGGTATTTCATTGATGTCCTTTTCGCAATTGGTGGAATTGGAGCAAAAAAGCTGTGTGCTTCAGGTCACTCATGGAGAGAGTCAAGAGAAGGGGTATTTGTTTTTCAGGGATGGACAGTTGATTGACGCTCAGGTGGCAGGAACCCGCGGAACTGAGGCTGCATACACGGCTTTATCCTGGAAATCTGTCAATATTGCGATCCGTGATGACCGGCCTGATTTGCCGGATGTAATCCGAACTCCGATGCAGACCTTGCTCATGGAAGCGGCATATCAAAGTGATATGAAAATGATGAGCGATTCCGACAGGGCTGCTTTATCCAAGGAGATGAACGAATCTGATCTGGATCAATTCAATGCAATCTCTGCGTCAGCCCCTTCCAGTCTTGAAGAGCTGAGTGAGGGATTGAATGAACTGGACGTATCCGATCAAACTGGATTTTTCCCTCCACCCCCACCCTCAGCAGCAGGAAGTTCCTCGGTAACTGCCGGGGGACAGGATCATTCAGAATCTGAACCAACAACATCGAGCGCTCCGAAAGCGAACGATAGTGATACCATAGAGTTTGATATTAGTAATTCTAATCTATTCATGGTGGATTTACCATCAGGCGATTCTGAGAATACGAACACTGGAAATGAGTCGCATTCTTTAGACGCATCGGAAAGTGATGATGAGGAAGAAAGGGCGTCGGAGGTATTGGTTCAAGGAGATGATTTCGGAGAGTTACTGGACGAGGGTTTTGATGCGTTCAGGGAAAAAAATTACAAGCTGGCGCATACGTTGTGGAGGCGCGCTCAGGAGCTGAATCCTGACGATAAAAGATTGAAATACAATTTGAAGCTGGTCGAAAAGAAGCTCGGAGAAAGCTAAATAAATCCTCTTACCGTATTGACCCAGGAAAATTAAGCAATTTCCCACCTGTCCTGAAAAGTCAGAGTGGAATTCAGAAACAACAATAACCTGATAATAAAATGGCTAAAGTATCAAAATTAGAAGCGCTGAACTCAATTCTGTCCAGCCTGTCATCATCCAGCGCTGACATCGAAGCTTGTGCGGTCGTTTCCACCGATGGATTGCTGATGGCATCCAACTTCCCATCCGGGATGGATGAGGAACGAATTGCTGCGATGGCGGCTGCGCTTTTAGCAATGGGTGAACGAACAGCCAAGGAATTAAACCGGGGACATCTCGAGCAGATTTTTGTGCGCGGAGCCAATGGTCTGGTGATTTTGATGGGGGCAGGTGAGGAAGGTGTATTAACGACCTTGTGCAGTAAGAATGCAAAAATTGGTTTGATATTCCTGGATATGAACCGGGCTGCTGCTGAAATCGCAAAAATCATCTAATGAAGGTTAATAGCTATGGCTGAATCACTTAAACTTGAATGGTCTGATGACCTCAGCACCGGAAATCCGGCTACTGACGCTCAACATAAGTACCTGATTGATATTATCAATGAACTGGCAGAAGCCATTGAGTCAGGTCATGCTTCTCAAAAGCTGAACTCAATTCTTAATTTGTTGCAGTACTACACTGAATGGCATTTTGAGCGTGAAGAAAAATGCATGCACCGATTGAATTGTCCATCTGCTGAAACCAACGTCAATGCTCATAAGCAGTTCATCGAGACGTTCCTGAAATTCAAGGAAGAGTATAAACAAAGCGGTGGGGCGGAGGACATAGCGATGCGAATGTACAAAACCTTAACTGACTGGCTGGTCAATCACATTCAAAAAGTGGACGGACAACTTCGCCACTGTACACCTGCTTCCTGATTGAATTGAAGACTCTGAAAAATAAAAACAATCAACTTGATAACGTCATTTCGAATCCAGGATTTCCCGGATTTTTGCAGCCAGTTTCTCACGATTGAATGGCTTTAAAATGACCGGGATTTCCTCGCTTCCAGAGCTACTGTTGCCTCCCTCGGTGGATGTATAGCCTGTAATGAAGAGAGCCTTCATGTCTGGAATAATTTCATGGATCCGTTGGATCGTTTCTCTGCCGTTCATCTGAGGCATGATCACATCGCAGACCACAATTTGAAAACCTCCAGGGTTTTCCCGTGTGATTTCAATAGCTTCCTGTCCACTGGAGACGGAGATTGTTTTATAGCCGAGAGAGCCTAACATCAGTTCGATTGATTTTCTGACATTGTCATCGTCATCCACTATCAGGACCGTTTCGGATCCTTTGATTTCCAAAGATTTGGTAGAACTGTTATTTTTGTTCCTAGCTTTGGCTTCAAGTCGGGGTAAATAAATTCGAAATTCGGTTCCTCGTCCGGGTTCACTATCGACTTCAATCCAGCCATGATGCTGGCGAATAATTCCATAAACCACAGCTAATCCCAGTCCGGTTCCTTTGCCTGCTTTTTTGGTTGTGTAGAAAGGTTCGAAAATATGTTGGAGAGTTTCCTCAGACATACCCTGGCCGAAGTCTTTGACTGAAAGCACGACGTAATCGCCAGGAGCTGCATCCATTTTAGTATGAACTTCAATTGGATTCAGAGTTTCCCATTGAGTTTCGATGATCAGCTTGCCTCGCCCGTTCATGGCATCTCTGGCGTTGATTGCCAGATTGAGTACGGCTTGTTCCATCTGACCAAAATCAGCGCGGACAAATCCAATATTGTCGCCCATCAACGTGACCAGCTCAATATCGTTGGTGAGGGTACGCTGCAGCAATTTGTGCATGGAATGAAGCACCTCATTCAGGCTGAGAGTCTGTAACTCCTCTGTTTGGCGTCGGCTGAAAGTCAGCAACTGGCGGGTTAGATTGGTAGCTCGTTCGGCGTTTGAAAGAATTTCGCGAACGTTTTCTGTCAGTTCTGAATCATTTCTGGTTTTATCAATAAGGATCTCCGTATAGCCGATGATGGCTGAGAGTACATTGTTGAAATCATGGGCAATGCCGCTCGCGAGACGCCCAACCGCGTCCATTTTTTGAGACTGCCGGACTTGCTCTTCCAATTGTCGCTCATGAGTAACATCCCGCCAGACTGAAACAAAGTTGACAACATTTCCAGTTGAGTCAATTACCGGGCTGATGACCTGGTGAATGTCAAAAAGGCTTCCATCTTTCCGTCGATCGACCAATCGACCTGTCCAGACTTCGCCGTTCAGGATCGTTTCCCATAACAGGCTGAAAAAACGTTTGTCATGTCTTCCACTATTCAACAGGCGAGTGCTTTTACCGAGCGCTTCCCGGGCAGAGTACCCTGTATCTTTTTCAAACGCCGGGTTAACATACAAAATAATCCCCTTGGTGTTTGTAATGAGCACTGCCTCGGTGATCTGTCGAACAACCATGGCGAGCCGGTCCCGGTCAGCTTCTGCGCGCTTGCGTGCAGTCAGATCCCGGACAATTCCGGTGAAAAATCTTTTCTCTCCAACTAAAACTTCACTGACTGCCAGCTCTATCGGGAAAACAGAACCGTTTTTGCGCTTTCCCCAGATTTCCCGACCTATGCCGATTATTTTTTTCTCTCCGCTTTGCAGGTACTTTTGAAGGTAACTGTCATGCTGTTGCTGATGAGGCGCCGGCATAAGTTGGTTGACGGATGTTCCCAACAGTTCTTTCTGCTGATACCCAAACATTTCACCTGCTGACCGATTAACACTTTCAATAATTCCTCTCTCATCAATTGTAATAATGCCATCGACCGCAGTATTTAAAACAGCTTCAGCTCGAATACGGCTTTCACGCAGGGCCTCTGTTACATGCTTTTGATGAGAAATATCCCTGAGATGAATCAGAGACAACGGAGGCTGGGTCCCTTTCACCAAAACTCCCGAAGTGACTTCCAATGCCATGGAACTTTCACTGGATGTAAATTGCAACTCATCAATAACATCGATTTTGGATTCAGATAAATCATCCAATGCATTGAGGACGAGTTCACGGTCGGAGGATGTTACCAGTGAGGCAAATGGGGCTCCGATGAGATCCTTGTGCAGCATGCCCAACATCTGACAGGTAGATGGATTCGCTTCAACAATTTGACCGAATGCGTCCAGTAAAGCCGTTGGATCGTGTGAATAATCGAAGATGAACCGAAAACTAGCGCTGATTTCTATCGCTGATTGCATTCTGGATTGAAAGCTGTTTCTGTCCGAAACCAAGTCACGTTCATTCTTCAAAGGCAGTGTGAGAGAAATGAGGTTGCGCAACTCGTGCTCGTTATACGGGCGGGAGATAATGCCTGTTGCTCCTGATTGGAATGCTCGAATTCGATCACTTGGGCTGATAAAAATCGACCCGGTCAAAATGACGGAAGTGGTCGAAGTATTTTTGGATTTCAACAATCGTCGACACTGTTCATACCCGTCTGACCCGTTTCTAGCGGCACAGCAAAGTAAGACCAGGTCGGGTTTGAGTTGGTTGGCAGCTACTTCCGCGCTGGTGTCTGGATCGGCTACAAATAATTCGACATCGGGCAAAAGCTCCTGAAGCATTTGCCTGGCGCTCTGCCCTTGAGACTGCTTTTCCTCGCAAATTAGGATTTTTCTGGGCATGAGGACTATCTCGGTTGATCAGGTTTAAGCGGAGAAGAAGTATCTAAAAAAAATCTGTGATTTTGAAGTGAATTTCAAACTTGGTAGTCTTTATTAGCGTTCTACAAGGCTCGAAAGCACACTTTTTGGGTGGTTTCCCAGGTTCTCCGTTCGGCTACGAAAAAATTATTAGTAAAAAAACAAAAAAATCCAAGCAAACGATATTTGTGCCAGGATTTTGCAAGTTAAAGGTTGCAGAGAACTGAATTAACTGTGATCAGAGTCGATAGAACGCATGTTGGCCGACAATCTTTAACGGAGAGACTCCCTGAGCCCATCTGGGCTTTTGTCGCATCCATGTAGCATGGTAGTGATTGGCTCCGCCCGTGACACGGTGGTCCAGCATTTCTCCACGAACCAGTTTCCAGCCAAGAGATTCTGCGTATCTGGCAACTTTTGAACCGTTCAGCAAAGGCATTAAATCTGCCTCCGATTTTCCGTTCCACATTGAGAATTGTTTGGGCTGCAAACAAACTTCAGCGACAGTGATCCGTCTTTCCATGGCACGGCGTTGTATCACGCAGGCGACGGCGTACATTCCTATCTGCCCCTCGCCACGGGCTTCGCCCAATAGTGTCAGCGCTACAATACGAGCATCTCGGCTGAGTTCGCTGCCGTCTCGAATCACTGGATAAGCCAGTTGACGCCTGGGTTCAGGGCCTTTCGCCGTAAAACAACCAACCAAAGTCAACGCTCCAATCAGACAGATCCACCCCAGTGATACAGAAATCCAACGTCGGGCAGAAGATGACAAGCCATGGGAATGGCGCTGTTTCCTGCCATTGGACCCAACCCGTTTTCTGCCTGATGAACGTTTCTTGCGAAAAAATAACATACTTTTTTGATTCCCTGCGTTCGCCACGCCACGCTACCATAGTGGAAGATCTTACTTCTGCACAATGTAGAAATGATGAAAATCTTATTGGAGTTAAGGTAGGTTCATGAGCGATTCAACGGTCGTCTCAACGACAGTTTTATTTTTCGATGGAATGTGCCATTTGTGTCATGGTTCCGTTAATTTTTTATTAGATCATCGGGTGGCGGGAAAAGTTCAATTTGCCCCACTCCAATCTGAAATTGCCCGGAAACTCTTGCAGCCACATGGTTTTGATCCGACAACGTTGAAATCGATACTACTTTTGGATGGTAGGACTGTTTTTGAAGCAGATGAAGCGGTTTTAAGAGTTTGCTCCTATCTACCTGGCGCTTGGTCCTGGCTTAGGTTTCTCCGATTCATTCCAAGGTTTGTTCGTAGGCCGGTATATTTTTATATTGCGAAACGACGATATAAATGGTTTGGAAAATATGAATCGTGTCGCCTTCCTAATCCTTCCACTCAAGGCCGATTCATCGAATGAAGCGCCATCACATTGTGCCCCATGATGCCCCCCCTTTTTCCAAGTCGAGCGCTGAAATGAATTCTGAGCTGCAATCTTTTCCCGAACCGAGTGGCGTAGCTGCTGATTGTTCAATAGCGCAAGTCCGTTTCCACTCTTTCCTGATCTTTCTGGGAGTTTTCTCCTGGGCTCATTTTTTTCTGATGGCTTCCATGGGTTTGGAATTCGGAGTGGATTTATTGAGCTTCTGGAACTTAGGAATTCTGATTTCGGCGCTGGGAATGATCATGAATCCGTCCCGGATGATTTGGGTGGGGTGTCATGCTTTTTTCTGGATCGCTTTTGAGTTACATCCAGCTCCTGTTGGATCAAGTCACTTGTTGCTAATGACCTTGACCAGTCTTGGGATCCTGACCGCGTTATTCATGAGGAGTGTTTTTGGATTGAGCGCCAGCAGATTGGGTTGGGAGAAGACGTTCAAAGGGTTGATTACTTTTGGCAGGTGGCAGATGCTGATTCTTTTGTTCTTTGCGGTCTTTCACAAGTTGAACGAAGACTTTTTTAATGCTGAGATCAGTTGTGGAGTGGCTCTGGTGTTGGACATCATTCATCACCTGCCGGGTTTGTCGGGAGTGGATTCTATTCCTGCTCCCAAAGTGGTGATTTTGTTGACTCTGGCTTTGGAAGCTTTGATTCCTGTTTTGCTGATCATTCCCAGGACGAGATTCTGGGGAGTTTTAATCGGGTTTTGGTTTCACTTCATTCTGTCATTTCACGCCAATCTCTATGTCATGAGCTTTTCTTTCGAAGTACAGGCAATGTACTTCCTTTTCGTTCCAATGGAGATAATCCTGCAGGGTAAAAGAGATTGGCGCGCGTTTACTCTCAGATTGAGAGTGGGGCAGTTCAAAGTCTTTGGTCAGCTGGCAGTGGGAATGGTGGCTTTGGGATTTTTTGGTTTTTGTATCTGGCTCGGACATTCTGACTTCGACCAATGGCTCCGTCGTGGATTTCGTCTGGCGTGGATGGGTTGCGTCGCTCTCGTGAGCATTTACATGATTTGGATCCGTTATTTTCGCCAGTCCAAACATTCTGAACCAGTCGTTATCCGGGAACATTTACCGTGGATGCCTTCCAGGTTATTGATTCCCATTACGTTACTTACCTTTCTTAACGGATGGACGCCGTACCTTGGCTGGAAAACGAGTTCAGATTTTTCGATTTGTTCCAATCTGCGCACAGAGACCTCTGTTTCGAACCACTATTTGATTCGAAAACCGTTGGGCGGTTGGACTTCTGCGGAGCAAATGGTTCAGATTCTTGACACAACAGATCCATTTTTAATCCGGATCCGCGATCTGAATCAACAAGGCAGGCAATGGTATGTGCCGGAAGTTCTCGTGCGTCGGCGTGCTGCAGAAAGCAAGGATGAACAGTTAACCGTAGTAGTTCAGCGATTAAATGGCGAAATCGAATTTGCTTCCCGGGCACAAACTGTTCAAAGCGCTTTTCGTGAAAAAGGATGGAAGGAAAACCTGGAACTTTTCGCAAAAGTGTCCCTGTTAGAACTTAAGTTTCTTGATTTCAGAGCCATTCCATTAGATGGAAAGCCGATTCCCTGTTTGCATTAACATTGGGTAATGATTTTATGTCTCCATTGAATCCACAAACTCCAGATGAAACATCGCCCAAATCCGGATCGGTCTCTACCGAATTCAGTGATCAATTGAGGAAAACATCTTTGGTTTCCATTTCCATGATTATAGGAATCCATTCCTATAATCTGGTTTATCTGGACACAGCATCTTCGGATTCCCTTTCTTCCTGGGCGCTTTGGATTCAGGAGTGGATCTCAAACTGGCTGTTTCGTATCGGGACACCAACTTTTATGGCGATTTCGGGGTATATGTTTTTCTGGTCATTCCTTCCAACCTTGAAGAGTTACCAGAGCAAAGTTGTGAAAAGGATCCGAAACCTGGCGATTCCGTTTTTGCTTTGGTCTTCGCTTGGAATGTTGGTGTTTGTGGCGCTTCAGGCAGCTCCACCCACACGAGCATTTTTCAGTGAACCCTATTTATATCAACTCAGTTGGAAGACGCTGCTTCATATTTGGATCATGGACCCGGTACCGT
>JAUIHU010000145.1 GCA_030432175.1 Verrucomicrobiia bacterium
GCTGAAGAAGTATTTCGGTTACACGTCGTTCCGTCCGCATCAGGAGTCCATTATTCAGGATGCGCTGTCGGGGCGGGACGTGTTTGCTTTGCTGCCCACAGGAGGAGGAAAATCGTTGTGCTACCAGTTACCCGCATTGGCGCGCCCAGGGTTGACAGTCGTGGTGTCTCCTCTAATTGCATTGATGAAGGATCAGGTGGATACTCTGACAGCGGCTGGAGCGCCTGCGACTTTTCTGAATTCATCCCTGGACCCCGGGGAAGCGGGCGCCCGCTATCATGGTTTGCATCTGGGAGAGTTCAAGTTGTTGTATGTGTCTCCGGAGCGCCTGATGCTTCCCGGATTTTTTGATGACCTGGAACGCTGGCAGGTGTGTCAGTTTGCGATTGATGAAGCGCATTGCGTTAGTGAATGGGGACATGATTTCCGTCCGGAATACCGACAGCTCCAGGCGATCCGCGAACGCTTTCCCAAAGCTCCGTTCATGGCGCTGACGGCTACGGCTACTGAACGAGTGCGGAAGGACATTGTTTCCCAGTTGCAACTGCGCGACCCACAGATCCATGTCGCCGGCTTCAATCGTCCCAACCTCACCTATCGTGTCGAGCCCAAGGATTCTCCCTTCTCCCAAATTCTTCGGTTTGCCAAAAGCCGCCCGCGCCAAAGTGGTATTGTTTACTGCGCATCCCGCAAAGCCACTGAAGATCTGGCAGCGCGACTTGTGGATTCCGGAATTTCTGCGGCGGCCTATCATGCCGGGATGACTTCGGAAGATCGCGCCCGCCGGCAGGAAGGTTATTTGAGAGACGAAGTTCGCGTCATGTGCGCGACGATCGCCTTTGGGATGGGAGTGCACAAGCCCGACGTGCGTTTTGTAATTCATTACGACATGCCGAAGAACCTGGAAAGCTACTATCAGGAAACCGGGCGCGCCGGACGGGATGGGTTACCAAGTGAATGCCTCCTGCTTTACAGTCCGGGAGATTTCGCCAGACAATTGCATTTCCTGGATGAAAAGACGGATCCACAGGAACGCCAGATCGCGCTGATGCAACTTACCCAGATGCGGCATTATGCGGAAAGCCCGGTTTGCCGACGGGTAGATTTGCTGGGGTACTTCGGAGAAACATATCACAATACCAACTGCGACTCGTGCGACAACTGTCTTGAACCGAAAGAAACCTGGGATGGATCCATCGCTGCGCAGAAATTTATTTCATGTATCTTTCGAGTCAAACAGAAAGCCGGGTTCCAGGTAGGTTTGGGGCGCATTTGTGAAATCCTTACGGGCAGCTCCAGCGCGAAGTTGTTGCAATGGGGACTGAATGAGATTTCCACCTATGGGATCGGCAAGGACATGGCCAAGTCAAGTTGGCAGGCAGTGGGACGTGAGTTGTTGCGTTTGGATTTGATCGGGATGGAAATGGAACGGCAGACACTGTTCATTACACCAAAGGGTTGGGATGTCTTAAAAAACCGATCCCCGGTCATGCTCACGAAAACCACGATCGCCACTCAGGGGCCTGCGAAGAAACGCGCTGGAGAGATTGAATGCGATGAGGCGTTGTTTGAAAAACTCCGTTCATTGCGGAAAGAAATCGCCGATGAACGAGGCGCGCCTCCTTATGTCATTTTTACCGATGTCTCCCTGAGAAACATGGCCCGCGAGTACCCGGAATCCAATGAAGCCTTCCTTCAAATCCCGGGAGTTGGGGAAAAGAAACTGGATGAATTCGGTTATGCGTTCATGAAGTGTATTGAGGAGTATCTGGAGACAGCTCCGAAAGTGAAATTTGAAGGTGGGCCGACTGATCCCTACGCCACTGCTGCACGAAGCAGCTTGAGTTCAAGTTCCAAGTCCGCCACTGGACGAGCAGCTCTTTCTTCCACGGTTTTAGCGTCTCTCGAAAAATTTGAAGCTGGCCAGAACGTCCAGCAAATTGCGCAAATCCGATCGCTGAGTCCAGAAACCATTTACGGACATTTGGAACAGGCTGTCAGGGCGGAGATTGATGTGGATTTAAAACACATTTTCACTCCATTGTCCTGCCGGGAAATCGGGGAAGCTTTGAAGGATTTTGACGGGACACACATGAAACCAGTTGTCGAATCACTGGGAGGTCGGTACGGATATGGACTGTGCAAGCTGTTTGTCGCCTGGACCGAGAAAGCAGCGGAAGGCAAAGCGCCAAGTCCGGAAACTCTATTTCCCGAACTCAAGCCCAATCAAACCGTAAACTAGCTTAATCCTTTCACTGGCCGAAGATTATCCATCCGAAACCTTAACAAAGACTGACCGCATTTTAACGCCGAAAACATACTCAATGGAACTGCCACTCGATCGAATACCATCCCCAGCCTATGTAGTGGACCTGGGGAGACTGAAGAAGAACCTGGAAACACTGGACTCCGTGCAGCGTCGCAGCGGGGCCAAAATCATTCTTGCGCTGAAAGGATTTGCCATGTTCAGCGTATTTCCATTGATCAAACAATATCTGCCGGGCGTGACCAGCAGTTCTTTGAATGAAACCCTGCTCGGATCCGAGGAGTTTGGGGGCGAAGTCCATGTTTATGCGCCGGCGTATCGGGATTCGGAAATCGACCAGTTGTTGGAGCGAGCCAGTCACATCACGTTCAACTCCTTCTCGCAGTGGAAACGGTTTAAAAACAAAGCCCTGACCGCTGCTGGCAAAGTTCAGTTTGGCCTCCGCATCAATCCCGAATACTCTGAAGCTCCAGTGGATTTGTACAATCCTTGCGCCCCCTGTTCCCGATTTGGGATGAAGCGGTCCCAGTTTGAAGGGGAAGATCTGGAAGGGTTGACGGGCCTGCACTTTCACACGCTCTGCGAGCAAGGAGCCGATGCGCTGGAACGCACCCTGGAACGCGTGCGGGACAAGTTCGGAGACATTTTGAAGCAGATGCAATGGATCAATTTCGGCGGCGGGCATCACATTACCAAAGCCGGATATGACACAGACCTGCTGGTGAAACTGATCCAGCAGATGCAGTCTGAATATGACCTGGAGGTTTATCTGGAACCTGGGGAAGCGATCGCTCTGGACACTGGAGGATTGGTGGGCTCGGCGCTGGACATATTCGAGAACGGCAAAGAGATCGCATTATTGGATTTATCCGCCACCGCGCACATGCCGGACGTACTGGAAATGCCTTATCGTCCGGTCATACAAGGAGCGGGGTATCCGGATGAAAAAGCGTACACCTACCGTTTGGGTGGTTTGACTTGCCTGGCCGGGGATGTAATCGGGGATTACAGCTTTGATGAACCCCTGGAAGTCGGATCCAAAATGGTTTTCCTCGACATGGCGCATTACACGATGGTGAAAAACACGACCTTCAACGGCGTTGATCTGCCATCCATAGTGACGTACGATCCGGAGACAGACACCGTGAAGGTGGAGCGTCAATTCGGGTATCCGGATTATCGGGATCGGCTTTCATGATAAGAGTCTTTTCTCCTACGCCCATCATTGGTTGATCCATGCACGCAAACTTCCATATTTTTCTAATTGTGAAGGGCAGCTTGATTGGGGGATGATCCAAACATGAAATTCAACATTTGGAAATGGTTCGGGATTCTGCTGGCCGGGCAGGCTTTGGGGTTGAGCGCGGCGGATGAACCGGGTGAATGGAAGGACCTGTTCGACGGGAAGTCATTCCTCGGATGGCACATTCGTGGTGGACAGGCTTCCTATCATATTGACCAGGATCACCAAACGATTGTTGGGGTCACCAAACGCGGCACACCCAATACTTTCCTTTGCACGGACCGCGTTTACGGGGACTTCATTCTGGAATATGAATTCAAGGTCGATCCTCGAATGAACTCCGGAGTGCAGATACGAAGCAATCCTCGCGAGAATGATGGAGTGGTATGGGGCTACCAAATCGAGATTGACCCTTCAGATCGCGCCTGGACGGCTGGTATTTATGAGGAAAGCGGTCGGGGCTGGTTGAATCCTTTGGATAAAAATCCAGCCGCTCAAAAGGCTTTCCGTCAAAATGAATGGAACCATGTACGCGTGGAGGCGATCGGGGATTCATTGAAGACTTTCCTGAATGGAGTTCCTGCTGCTGACTTGAAGGACGACCGAACCAGCGCCGGCTTTATTGGATTACAGGTTCATGGAACCGGCAGCGCTGAGCCTCTGGAAGTGCGCTGGCGGAATTTAAAGATCCAGGACCTGGCTATTCCAGCAGATGCTCCTGACCTCAATCCTCCAGGATCCCAGAAACTCGGATACAACGCCTGGACTCAAAATGGCGGCTGTTTGAAGTGGGTTTGGGATAGCGAAGAGGAAACTCTGACCATCGCTCCGAAGTCGGGCAATATTCAGTCCAAGGAAAATTTTGAGGATTTTCAAATGCACCTGGAATTCAATCTGCCCATTTTGAAAGATGTGGATTGGGGAGCTGACGGCAATAGCGGGGTTTACATCCAGGGCAGATACGAAATTCAGATCATTAATTCCTACATGAAGGAAGCCACCTATCAGCATTGCGCCGCCATTTATAAAGTGGCTCCGCCTTCTCAAAATGTGGCTTTGCCCCCCGGAGAATGGCAATCGATGGACATCATCTTCCGGGCTCCCCGATGGAATGAAAACGGTGAGAAGACTGAAAACGCCTACGCTTCAGTTTACTGGAACGGCGTTCTAGTACAGGACAATGTGGCGATCCCGGACAAAACCGGATCCGGCCAGCCTGAAGGGCCAACTACAGGACCTATTGTGTTGCAGGATCACGGGAGCGCCGTCCAGTTCAGGGATATGCGGATCATTCCATTGAATCTGGAAAAAGCGGATACCTCATTAAGAACAGCTCTTCACTCAGCGCCGCGTCGTTAAAACGACACCCGGATCAGAAAGGAACTTGAATGAGTTGGTAATCCTCTGGGGCGCCCTGCCCAAGTTCCAGCAGGGCCGCATTATTATAGAGACGCCAGCGTGGAACACGAAAATCTGCGTTGGCGTCGAAGTCCGCAGAATCAACCCCGGAAGCCAGCCTGCGTTCCCTGTATATTATTTCCACGCCATGCACATCCATCGCCACTGGATCTGAGCCTACCCAAATTTCATTTAGCGTGGACGAATAATGCAGCAGCGCTTTTGACTCTCCCCGATACTGGCAATTCAGAGCATCCATAATACATAAAGCAACCTTGTCCGACAATGGGCGCACGAATCCGATTTCCTCAAATTTCTTTTGATCTGCTTTGGAAAGTCGGACTCGATCCGGTGAGGCCTGAATTCCTAAAATTTCGGGAATAGCCACTTCCAGTAAATCGCGCTCGCCTTCAAATCGAATCATGTTATCGCAGGAACTCATGGCCAGATTGAAAAGATTACCCGAAATCTCAACCGAATTATGGTTCATTAAAGGCATGACCTGAATGATTCGAGTGACCTCCTGAGTCAATAACTTTGAAACATAGGAACGCTTGCCCCCTGAATTTGCATAATAATCAGATTGAAATTCCAGATCTCCCCAAATGAGTTGCCCTGGCAGGGAAGATTCGTAATAGACGTTTGGATCGTACCCGACATCGCGGGCCCCTTCCAGGCGCACACCATATTTACGGGCGATTTTACCAAAGCCTGCTCTTCTCAGATCACTGGCGTATTTATCCCAAATAATCAGCTGATCCGGACCATAACCAACGGCGATCAGTTCTTTGACGAGATTTTCAACCAGAACTGGAGAAGCTCCGGCAATTGGCCCGGGAGCTGAATAAACGTGAATGCCAATCACATCCTCTGGATCCAGAACATCATTCCAGACAGCAGAGGTTTTCTCAGATTTATCCGCCCAGGCAAGCAGCCCTTTTTGAAGCATGCTCAGAGTCACCGACGCGGAAGGCAGAAATTTATCCGTTGCTGCATCTGATTGAACGCGGAAAATTCGGGATTTTCGTGTGCCGGCAACTTCCTGAGAATCTCCCTGTTGAAGCCCACCCCAGCAAAGAACCAGAGCCAAGGCCAGGCATGCTTGCCAAAAGGATACTGATAATTGTTTTTTTTCGCGCATGAATCATTCAGTCAGTGCATTCAGAGCGTTTCTTGACACGCACTGTTTAGAATGCTAACTCGAAGAGGAATGCGGTTCACGTCAAAAAATTGTCCTCGCCCGAATATGCCTGCAGTACGCCTTTGGAAATCACTGATGGCTGTAGTGGTATGCCTTGGCTTGGCAGGATGTTTCCGCTCGGGCGTCGATGCTTTGAAAGAAAGCGACCGCTTGATCAGTGAAGGAGAATATGAAGCCGCACTTGAACCATTAAAAATAGCGGTACAAACTCTGCCAAAGACTCCACAAACCTGGAATTACCTGGGGATAGCGCTGCAGGGGAGCGGCAAGCTGAATAACGCCAAGACGGCTTACGGCAAAGCGCTGAAACTCAACTCCAATTTCTCGGCTGCTTATTATAATCTCGGCACGGTTTATCTGGATTTGAAAGATTTTCAACGCGCCATTCTGGCCTTCAAACGATACTCCGAAAAGGAACCGAATGATCCGAATGGCTGGCTCAAAATGGGGTCCGCCTTGCTGCAAAGCCGGAACTTTAACGAAGCTGAAGACGCATTCAAAAGAGTGATCCGATTGACCTTGCAGCACCCTGAAGCATCAAATGGACTTGGAGTGATTCGACTTTACCAGGGGTCTGCAAAAGAAGCTGAAACTCAATTCCTCGACGCTCTGAATATACAGTCCGATTACCAACCGGCATTGCTCAATCTCGCGATTGTGTATCATAAATATCTGGATCGACCACGGTGGGCGATAGCCAAGTATCGAGAGTATCTCGAAATGACACCTCGCCCGTCAAATTACGAACAAGTCCAACAAGTGGTCAGACAATTAGAGTCCGAAAACCCTACCACGGGCGCAGTGATGCCATTGCCCGACCTGGATCCTCAACCTGAAACGCCAACGAAATCGCTTCCCCAGCAGGATCTCGCTTCAACCAATCGCAATCCAAAACAGAACTCAATTACCAATACCCTTATTGCGTTGAAGGATTTAAAAAAAAAATTCTTCCGGGGATGACAAGAAGCTGACATCTGCTGCCCCAAAAAAACCTTCTGCAAACACGCCTGACGCCCCCCCAAAGAAAAAGCCCCTCAACTCGGCTCAGCCAGCGGCAAGTGTCGCAGCTTCCGGATTCGCCGAATCCCTGGAAAACACTACTTCAACTGATAAAAAAGTAACGCTTCCTGAATCCAATCCTATCCGCAACACAGCTTCCGTTTCGCCAGGTTCAGAGATATCCAACGCTGAAAACAATCATAATGATCCAGTCCGTTACCCCTGGCTGACGTGGATCGAAGATGCTGAGGCAGAGCCAGCCAATCTTTCTCTGCCTTTACCTGAACAACAAAATCCAGTTGCGCGTGTCTCTAAGTTTTCAGACAAAACCAGCCAAAGTCTCGATCAAGCCTTAGCGCTGTCCGATCCTGATCAAAAGGAATCACCCGAGCCAGAACCCGCTGCCGGCTGGAGTCGAGTCACCTCATGGATCCGGGGCTCTAATTCCAGTGACACAACTGGGACCAATTCCGGAAATATCGAGTCTGGAGAAGAGACATCGGATGATTCGCAGAGTGTTCCGGAGCTTGCATCATCATTTCGCCCGCCTATAGTCCTGATCACAAATCGCAGAGGTGTCATCCGTTGGGAGATGGCGCCACACACTGAAGCGTATCCACGGTACGCTTATGAAACCAACCAGTTCGCGTTTACAGGAGACCGATTCCAAGCCAGCCAATCCGTAGAATCAGGCCTGAATGCAGCCCGTGGGGGAGATTTCCGACAAGCATTGAAACATTTTGGCGAAGCAGTTGAACAAGATCCTTCCTATTTCGAGGCGCTGTTCAATCTAGCCATAACTGCCAGGAAACTGAATCGACAGTGGATCGCTCTGCGCGCGCTTGAATCCGCCCTTTGGGTCAACCCCGAACACGAACCTGCCCGCATGCAATTTGCTGCTCTGTTATACCAGAACAACTACCTGATCGACGCCGCACAAGAATGGGAAACTGTACTAAGAGAAAATCCGGATCAAGCGCAGGCCCACTTTTTAATGGGACGTTTGCTGGATCAGGAATTTCGCCGACCAGACCTGGCCAGGTCGCATTATACGCAGGTCATCCAACTCGACCCGAACCATCCACAGGCGGAAAACATCCGAACCTGGCTGGCGTGGTTTCCCTGATCTTATTCCCACTGACCTGAGCAGTGAAGCTACCAATAATTGTAGAGAAATACTTCAATCAAGGATAAGGCTGTTCGCCCCAGATTTCCTCCATCAACTCATACACCTCGGGCAACTCGCTTTGTAATTCGGACCGCACAAAAGGAAAGAAATCATTCACCCCGAAATAGGCTTCTGTCATTTCTGCAAAGAACTCCTTTTGATTTGTTAAACCATAATGGCGTCGGTTGCGTCCGGAAATGTGCAGACAACTTTCATACTTTTCCAGCTTCCTGAAATGCTGCCATACCTGCATGATTTCAGGATGATTAAAATCCAGGACCTGATCGTGCCATGCGTGTGAGAGTTCGTGAAGAATGACCATTGGCTGGTGTTGAATTGGCAGTCGTCCCAGCAATGCATTCGCTCTTGGAATATGAACAGCTTGATACAGTTCTACCGGATGCCCATTGTCTTTTAACCAACCTTTTGAAGGATGATACTGCATCGAACTCAGATCTTTGTTATGCCACTCCAACACGATCTTCATTTGACGCATCCTCATCAAACGTTCCTCAGGCAACAGCACAGAAATTTCGCGGAGCTTGTCAGCGAGGACACGTATCGCTCTCGCTCCGGACTCAGAATATTCGCCATCTTCCAACAAAAGTTTCTCCACCTGAACCGTCCACCCCTCCAGATCCATTGCCTCAAATCGGCAGCCCCAATCATTTGTCTGCGATTGCGCAACAAATGGACAAATCGCCAGGAAGCTGAAAATGGTCAGATTAAAACAAGTCACTAAATCTCTCATCATTTAATTGTCAGGGGTCCAAGGGGGGTCAGTCAAAGAATTTTGACATTATTTTAGGCAAGGCTAATTTTTAGTCAAAATTCTTAGCCTGACGGGTGTGATTAAAGAAGGGGGGCATTGAGTAAGAGACTTAATAAATCTTTTTGACACCCAAATTTTCTACCTCTTGTGCTATTTG
>JAUIHU010000146.1 GCA_030432175.1 Verrucomicrobiia bacterium
CAAGCATTTGACAACGCAAACCGATTTGTTTTCTACGCAAATGAATTCAGCTTCTTCGGCTCCAAGTCCCACCTTCACTGACGATAAAACCTGGAACGCTGAATCCGCCAGAAGACTTTACAACATCGAAAGTTGGGGAGCTAAGTACTTCGACATCGATTCGGAGGGGAAAGTTTATTCTGAACCCCTGCAAAATGGGGCCAAGGTGGCCATAGCTGACGTCGTTCAGGAAGCCATGTCCCGCAACTTGAAGATGCCGCTGCTGATCCGATTCCAGGATATTCTGCGGCACCGGGTCGAGACATTGAATTCTGTCTTTCAGAAATCAATTCTGGAATACGACTACAAAGGGAAGTACCGGGCAGTCTTTCCTATCAAAGTGAATCAACTTCGCGAAGTCGTTGAGGAGATTCTCGACGCTGGTCAACAATACGATCTTGGAATTGAAGTTGGCAGTAAACCCGAATTGTTCGCGGGGCTGGCGCTCCAGTCAGATCCGGGTCGAATGATCATCTGCAACGGATATAAAGATCCACTTTTCATCAAGATGGCGTTGTTGGGTGTTAAACTCGGCAAAAAAGTGGTCATGGTCGTTGAGAAGCTGGAGGAGCTGACGCAAATCATCCAGATATCCAGAGCGCTGAATGTGGAGCCGATCATCGGGATCCGTGTCCGATTGTATTGCAAAGGCGCTGGTAAATGGGCGGAAAGCGCTGGGGAAGACGCCAAGTTTGGACTGAGCACCGTTGAATTGGTGAAAGCGGCGGAGCTGTTGAAACAGGAAGACATGGCGCACTGTTTTAAACTGTTGCACTTTCATATTGGATCTCAGGTTCCGGATATTGTCACCATCAAACGCGCCGTTCAGGAAGGAGCGCGATTTTATACCAAGCTCTACAAAATGGGATTTGGTTTAGAGTCGATTGATGTGGGAGGCGGTTTGGCGGTGGATTACGACGGCAGCCGTTCTGCTTTTGACAGTTCGATGAATTATTCGCTGCAGGAGTACGCGAACGACGTGGTCTATTATGTCGGGAATGTCTGCGACAACGAAGGCGCGCCTCATCCTGAAATCATCAGTGAAAGCGGCCGAGCGCTGGTGGCGCATCACAGTGTTTTGATCGTGGACTGTATTGGATCGATTTCCAAAACCGACCAGGATCAACCATTCAGCTATGGCGATCATGAACATCCGACCGTCAAGGAACTCCTCTATATGAAGGATAACCTGGCGAAAATGAATCCATTGGAAGCTTACCACGATGCCATGGAGCATAAGGAGGAAGCGCATCAAATGTTCATGCTGGGATACCTGGACATTACTGACAAAGCGAAAATCGAACGGCTTTATTGGGAGATTTCCAAACAAGTTGTTGAGTCGTTTCGTGGTAAAGGATTTATTCCGGAAGAAATCACCGAATTGAACGACAGTCTTGGCGATCAGTACCTCTGCAATTTTTCTGTGTTTCAATCATTACTCGATCACTGGGCAGTCGGGCAGCTCTTTCCGATCATGCCGATTGAGCGTTTGAATGAAAAACCGACCCGTGAAGCTACTTTGGTGGATATCACCTGTGACTCGGAAGGTGAAGTGAGGAAGTTTGTTGATTTGGAAGATGTGCGAGACACATTGCCACTTCATGAACTCATCAAGGATAAGGAAACCGGCAAGCTAGATCCTTATCGATTAGGCTTCTTTCTCATGGGCGCCTATCAGGACATCATGGGTGATCTGCACAATTTGTTTGGTCGAGTTAATGAGGCCCATGTCTTTCTGGACCCGGATGAACCCTCTGGATATTATATTGAGGAAATCATTCGGGGCAGTGAGATTCAGCATACACTGGCTGCGGTTCAGTACGACTCACTGGCGTTGAAGAGGCAGGTTAAAGCACAAGTCGACAAAGCCATTCGAGAAGATCGACTAAAACCCTCCGAAGCCATGCGTTTGTTCAGTGACTATGAGAAGGGACTCAGCGAGTACACCTATTTGGGATTCCAATCTGACTTTTGATGGATCAACCAGCGCCCATAGCTTCTCGTGAAGAGTTGTTGTTAAATCTGGACCCGGTTGTCAGGGGGCTCAGCTGTTTATTTTGGGCTCTGCCGCTTTGTTTAATCACCAGCGTTCAAGTCGCTCTCACAGACTGGTATCGTCCACTGGGTGGATTGGCATTCTCGCCTCCTACCATCAGCGCGCTATTAATCTGGTTGGGATTTCGCCAATTATCCAGTTTTCGATCTCAAATCAGAGCCGATTTGCAATGGAGACAATCTATTGAACGCTCGGAGATCTTCGGGCTTGTTGGAGTGGGGCTCTCTCCTTTTGTCTATTGGTGGAGTCGGTTTCCCAATGTTGAATATTTCACCGCTGGGATGGTCTTGATGGGATTGAACGGACTGGCTTCCCTTTACCAGGTGAACCACAACCTGAGATGCTTATCCGAGCGGATCCCTGACGAAAGTCTGCGGGAGGAAGTGCGCTTTTTCAGCTATCTGAACACATGCCTGCTCTGGTTGGGATTGGCATTTGTCGCTGCCTATTCAGCCCTGGTTGCCAGCCAGGCATTACCTAATTCCATGATGGGATTACTCTTCACGCTAAATCTGGTTCGACAATGGTTGCTGCTGTTCTTCCTGCTCTGGCCACTATCCATCACGATGTCCATGATCTGGAAAACCAAGCGCGTGGTATTTATTCTGGCCGGTTCACTGGCTCACAATCGCTATGAATCGGCTTGGACCGAAGTCGAAGCGGATTCGCCGTAAACCGACCTTAGATTAGTTTCCGATCTTGTGATCAAATTGCCGCTTTAATGCGCTTCAACAGGCCAGTTAAAACCGCTCCCGGACCTGTTTCCAGCCATTCTGCGTCGACTGATTCTTTCACCAGACTTTGGACCGTATCCGTCCATCTCACTGGCGCGGCTATCTGACTGGCGAGAATGTCTTTGATTTTTTCCGGATCAGCCGGGTAAGCCTCAGCGGTTGCGTTCGCAATGACTTGGACTTGTGGCTCTGAAAATTCAAACCCATTCAGGAATCCACGAAACTCTTCAGAAGCCGGTTTCATGTACCTGGAATGAAATGCTGCGCTAACTGGTAACGGCAATGCGCGTTTGGCCCCTGCGGATTTTAAAGTTTCCGCAACTTTGTCCATGTCTTCTCTTGGACCTGACACCACGGTCTGCTCCGGTGAATTGAAGTTAGCCACGTCGATGGATTGAATGCCTGCCGAGTCCAAAGCCGATTGGATCTGGTCGGGTTTCAATCCAATCACCGCCACCATACCCCCACCATGAGACGTCCGCGTTCCTGAACCAGTTTGAGGCCGGTTTCAAAATCAAACACACCTGCTGCCATCAATGCGTTGTATTCCCCCAGACTGTGTCCGATGAGCGCATGTACTGTCTCTAAATCATTAGTTTGCAGCCATTTCAGGAAACTCAATCCATTGACCACATATAGCGCTGGTTGGGTGAATTGTGTCAGGTTCAATTCATTCCTGGGATCCTCCATGCAGAGTTCTTTCACGGAGTATCCAAGAATTTCACTCGCTACCGTACTTTCTTTGGAGAACTCCTCCCACAATTCCGCTCCCATGCCTTTCTTTTGAGAGCCCTGTCCAGGAAACATCAAGATTGTTTTCATTTTCAAATTCAAAGGAGGAAATTACTTGCAGGAAAATGGGCGAAATAAAATTAAAAACTAAGAATTATTCGTGAGAAACCGTAATGAAATCCTGAAATATTCCATCTGTTTGAACACTGTCCAGGTTTGGTTTACTGTCTTCTCCAGATGATCAGAAACCTTATACTCGATTGGTCAGGAACCTTAGTTGATGACTTGCCTGCCGTTCTGGAATCGACCAATCATGTTTTTGAGCGAGCCGGTCAGCAACCCTGGACCTTGTCCGAGTTTAAGCGCCAATTTTATCTGCCATTCAAAGATTTTTATCAGGAAAGATTGCCGGAATTTCCGTTGGACCAACTCGAGGAATGGTTTCATTTCAAATTCAGATCGGCGCATGAATCTGTGATCCCTTTGCCCAAGGCAGATTCGTTTCTGGAGTTTTGCCGTGAATGGGATATGCGAATGTTTTTGATGAGCGCCCTGCATCCTGAGCCGTACGAGCTTCAGGCAGAGTGGACGGGGTTTGGTCCGTATTTCGAGAAAGCTTGTGTTGGAGTCGCAGATAAAAGGGTCACTTTAAAGAAACTGATTGAGGAAGAAGGTTTGGATCCTGCTGAGACACTTTTCGTTGGAGACATGCGCCATGATGTGGATGCGGCGAAAGCTTGTGGGGTTTGGTCCTGTGCTGTTCTAACCGGCTACAATAGCCACGAACAGTTGCAACTCTCAGAGCCTGACAGTGTTGTGGAACACTTAGGAGAGCTGGTATTTCTGATGCAGTCCGGCAGCCCGGAGTGGATTCGTCCTCACAATTGGAAACCTGAATGGAAGGACAAACAAACAACAATCCAATCCGATTTCCCAATACCCACGGTCGGAGCATTGATTCTAAACTCGCGAAAGGAAGTGTTCCTGGCGCGGACTCATAAGTGGTCCAATCTGTGGGGGATCCCGGGAGGTAAAATCGAAAAAGGTGAACTGGCGATTGACGCGTTGCGGAGAGAGATTCGAGAGGAAACCGGAATGGAGATTCGGAATATTCAATGGGCTCTCGCTCAGGATTGCGTGAATCATCCTCAGTTTTACAAGCAGGCGCACTTTGTGCTTCTGAACTATATCTGCGAGGCTGTGGAGCCTGTCGATGTGCGATTGAATGAGGAATCACAGGAATATCAGTGGCTTCCTTTAGATCAGGCGTTGAGGGAATCTGTTAACGAACCCACTAGGATTCTACTGGAATGGGCCATGGAAAATCAGGGAGTCCATTCATCCGTCAAATCCCCAGGAGCTGTTGGAGACTCTCTTGAAATACGAGGTATGGACGTCAGTTTTCGGGTAGGTGTCCCCGATGAAGAACGGCGACGGCCGCAGCGATTGAAACTGGATATATCCATGATTTTGCCGTTCCAGGAAGCCGCAGATTCTGATGATTTAATGAAAACAGTGGACTATGCCTGGTTGCGGGAAAGCTTGATGGACTGGGCGGCGGATCGCGAGTGGCGGTTGATCGAGAAACTTGTGGAAGATTTGGCCAGGGAAATCCTCTCGATAACCGAACTTCCCAGCCAAGTCACCGTCGCGGTAGAAAAGTACATACTTCCCAACACAGCCTGCGTGCGAGCTGAGATAACTCGTACCCGAAGGGAATTAGCGCTCAATCTTCATTAATCATGGTTGAACTGGAGGTCCTTGCAGGATGGCTGCTTCAAGAATATCCATAGCTTCGCTCATTTCAGATTCAGTGATGGTTAACGCCGGTGTCAGGGTCAAGATCACTCCCATGGTTATTTTAAAACTCAGACCATTTGAGAGGCATCGGTAAAGGACTGTCTCAGCAAACTTGCGGTTGAAATCCTCGGATTGATCCGGAAAACCAATCTCCAGACCCATCATTAAACCCAGTCCGCGAACATCCCCAATTCCAGGCATTTTGGATCGCATGTCCTTCATACGATTCATGGCGATGGAACCCAATCTTCGCACATGCTCCAGCAAATTTTCCTCCTCAATGTAATTCAAAGTCGCCAGACCTGCAGCGCAAGCAATCGGGTTTTTCTCGTGCGTGTAATGTCCGAGAGCCTTCTCCGGCATGGCGTTGTTCAAACCTTCGCGGGCTAACAGAGCTGCCAGAGGAAATACACCACCGCCCAGGCCTTTCCCGATGACCAGCATGTCTGGAACCACATCATAGTTCTCGCAAGTGAACATTTCTCCAGTGCGGCCTAGACAATGTGGGATTTCATCCAAAATCAGCAATGCGCCATGGCGATCACAGGCTTCCCGGATCTTGATCCAATAATCCTTAGGCGGAATAAAAGGCGTGGATCTCACCGTTTCGGCAACAACAGCCGCAACATCCCCCTCCTTTTCCAGCACGTACTCCACATAATCCGCGCAGCTCAGGTTGCAGGAATCCCCACATTTGAATGGGCAATGTTTGGGATCTGACGGTGGAACGTGCTCGCAACCTGGTAAGAGAGGTCCTGCATTTTTCCGGAAAATTGCTTCACCACCAATTGAAATCGTGTCCAGAGCCGCTCCATGAAAACTGTCCCACATGGAGATTGTTTTGAATCGACCGGTAGCAACTCGGGCCAGTTTCAGAGCCATACCCATGGCGCTGGCGCCACCGGGAGCGAACAAAACCCGATTCAGATCACCTGGCGCTAATTCAGTTAATTTTTTCGCCAGACTGATGGCTGGGATGTTTGTGAACCGACGCGGGCAGAAAGGCATCGATTCCATTTGGTTTCGAACCGCATCCATTACCTTTGGGTTTTGGAATCCCACCTGATGGACATTATTGCCGTGGAAATCCAGATAGCGTTTTCCCTGTAAATTGTAAGTGCAAGAGCCTTCGCTTTTTTCCAGGACATCCAGGCAAGGCGTCGAAAGAGACTGATGCAGGAAATACTTCTCATCCTCCTGCAGCCAATGGCGGGTTTCATCGTCGATATTATTTCGGGTCCACTCCCGGCGAGCTTCAGTGATATTTAAATCACCCTCTGAAAAAAGATCTGAAACCAGTTGGGAACCTGGTACTTTGGTTGGGGAACCGGCAGAAAAATTGTTGTGGCTGTCAATCATCGGGTCAAATAATTCAGAAATCAGACAAATCAATACAAAAACCAGGCTACCCATAACCGGCGTCCATCTCCAGTCAAATTGAACTGAAAAGCAGGATCGAAGCTCAATGAGAAAAGCAGCTTCTTTCGTTCATTAACACTGCTACAAAATGAGGGGTTTGTGTTGACGGGTAAATACTTCTGTCATTAGTTTTGCAAATGTTGTAAGACGTTTTTCCGGCAAAATTAACAACGCTTGAAGACTATGCCGGGAGGGTCTGCTGAACTGATCTATCCGATGTGAACAAATCATTCTGTCGGTGGGGAAACATGGACACGGCGCCTCTCCGGCCTGGAAGCAATCATGAACGCAATTCTAAGACTTTATCGCTCTTCCTTGGGGAAGAAATACGTGATGGCGATCACCGGGCTGGCGCTTTTCGGTTTCGTCATTGGGCACCTTGCGGGGAACCTTCAGGTATTCCTTGGCAAAGAGTACATCAACCAATACGCGCAGCTTTTACACTCCAAACCAGCATTGATCTGGACAGCCCGAATAGGTCTGCTGGTAGTCGTTGGACTGCATATCTGGAGCGCTATCGGACTGAGTCGAATCAACAAAAAGGCTCGTCCATTTGATTATGATGATGGAAAGCCATACAAAGCATCCTATGCATCCAGAACCATGTTGATGAGTGGATTGATCATTACTGCATTTGTGATCTTTCACCTGCTGCATTACACCACGCAGTCGATTGACACCAGTTTCAGAGATCTGGAGGAGACTTTGGCTGATGGAACGACTCGTCATGACGTGTACGCCATGTTGGTTCATGGGTTCAGTCATATTGGAGTTTCCATCTGGTACATATTTTCAATGGGATTACTATGTCTCCATTTGAGTCATGGCATATCCAGCATGTTCCAATCCCTTGGATTGAAATCAGCGGCCAGTGAGGTTCTCATTAACCGGATTGCTTACACACTTTCAGGATTGATTTTTCTGGGGTATGTGTCGATTCCCCTCGCTGTACTCACCGGTTTTATAAAAATTCAAAGCTGACCCGCTTCAAATAGCGAATAGTCGATACCCAAAGTATGAGATTAAAATCTAACATTCCTACCGGGCCGCTGGCGGATAAATGGGATAAGTACAAGGCCGAGGTCAAGCTGGTCAGTCCGGCAAACAAGCGCAAGTTTGAAATCATTGTGGTTGGTTCTGGTCTGGCCGGAGCTTCAGCCGCAGCATCCATGGCTGAGTTGGGATACAAAGTAAAATGCTTTTGTTTCCAGGATTCCCCGAGAAGAGCGCACAGTATTGCCGCTCAGGGTGGTATCAACGCAGCCAAGAATTATCAAAATGACGGGGATAGCGTTTATCGCCTGTTTTACGATACGATCAAAGGTGGTGATTTCAGAGCGCGAGAAGCAAATGTTTATCGTTTGGCGCAAGTCAGCCGAAATATCATTGACCAATGCGTCGCCCAGGGAGTTCCTTTTGCCCGTGAATATGGCGGAAACCTCGACAATCGCTCATTTGGTGGCGCTCAGGTTTCTCGAACATTCTATGCAAGAGGCCAAACCGGACAGCAACTTTTAATTGGAGCCTATTCGGCGCTATCCAGGCAAATTGGGTTGGGCAATGTGGAAATGTATCCACGCACAGAAATGCTGGATGTGGTCCTCGTTGACGGCCATGCCAAAGGCATTGTCACCCGCAATCTGATTAACGGTAAAATCGAATCCCACAGCGCCGATGCCGTTGTTTTGGGCACCGGCGGTTACAGCAATGCCTACTTCCTTTCCACAAACGCCAAAGGTTGCAATGTCACTGCGGCATACCGCGCTTACAAAAAAGGAGCCGCCTTTTCCAATCCCTGCTATACGCAGATCCACCCGACATGCATTCCGGTCTCCGGCGATCACCAGTCTAAATTGACACTCATGTCGGAGTCGTTGAGAAACGACGGCCGAGTCTGGGTTCCGAAAAAGAAAGGAGACAAACGGGCGCCTCAGGACATTCCTGAATCGGATCGAGATTACTATCTGGAACGAAAATACCCTAGTTTTGGAAACCTCGCGCCCAGAGACATTTCTTCGCGTTCAGCTAAAGAAGTCTGTGACGAAGGCCGTGGCGTCGGACCTGGCGGACTAGGAGTTTATCTGGATTTTGCCGCTTCTATAGACCGTTTGGGAGAAGACAAGATTCGTGAAAGGTATGGTAATCTCTTTGAGATGTATGAGCGTATTCCAGGAGAAGATGCTTATCATACGCCGATGCGGATTTTCCCTGCGTTGCACTACACGATGGGAGGACTCTGGGTTGATTACAACCTGATGAGCACAGTTCCGGGGCTGTTTGTGATTGGGGAAGCGAATTTCTCGGATCACGGAGCTAACCGATTGGGAGCCAGCGCATTGATGCAAGGCCTGGCTGACGGATATTTTGTTCTGCCTTACAC
>JAUIHU010000147.1 GCA_030432175.1 Verrucomicrobiia bacterium
GCAGTTTGTCGCCCAACGGGGCGAATTATCATAGCCCTGAGCAACGCTCTGGGACTTCCCAGGGCTAGCGCCCAGGGTTATGATGATTTACCCGGTTAGGGCAGAAAGTTTTGCGCCCAGCGGGGCAAATCACCATAGCCCTGAGCAACTCTCTGTAACCAATAAAAAAAGGCGACCCAAATCATGATTTCATGATTTGGGTCAGCCTCTTTTGCCAGTCGTTGGTTGAGGTTGGTTTAATCCAGTCCAGCCAGAAACTCGATCAGATCCCGCAAATCACGGCGTGGAATCAGTTCCCCCAACCCTTCAGGCATACCGGACAATCCAGTATCTCTGGCAATGATGTCCTCTTTAGGAATCCGGATTTCTCCGACTTCCGGCGAGTTTAACACCAATTCATCGTCCGTTTCCGCCTTCACCACACCTGCGTAAAGCGCTGCGTCAAAGGTTTCTACGAGAACCGTTTGATAGCCTTCAGCAATGGCTCCGTTCGGGTGAACAATCGATTCCAGGATGTAATCTCTGTCACGTTTGGATGCGAGTCCAGCGAGGTTAGGCCCAACCTCACCACCTGCCTCATCACCGATCTTGTGACACCGAACGCAAGCCAGTTCCTGCCGTTCATAAAAGACCACGCGACCTTTCTCGGCATTGCCTCCCCAAAGTGAAGTCTGGTAGGGAGCGACTCGGCTGATGGTAGGCGACAACATGGAATTGCGGATGGAATCCAATTTCTCCTGGATCGCAGCGTTATATTCTGCCCTCGCTGTGGCAGCTTCGGAAATGTCCAGAGCCACCGCACGCGGCGCGACTCCATTTTCCCAGCGATTCAACCATTCCAGAATCACCGCATCCGCATCAGCAGTTCCCAACTCTGCTAATGAAGCCAGCGCCTGCTGCTTGTCAGCAATCGTCCCATCTTCCAACGCTGACAGAATCGGAGTGAGCCCATCATCTGGTCGCATTTGGCCTCGCAATTTGGATCCCTCCCCACGCACTGAACCTCGACTGGATTGCACTGCCAGCTGAACGGCTTCTTCAATTTCATCCGCATTCAACTCAACGATGGTTTGCAACGCTTCCAACTGCACCGATTCGGGAGCGTTGTCATTCTCCAAAGTGGAAACCAAAGCCGGCGCAGCGGAAGCGAGTCCGAGTTTTCTGACCGCCTGCACTGCCGCGAGTTGGATGGATCCGGATTTATCCTGAATCAAAGCGCCAACCACAGGAGCCAGAGCCTGACTTGGATCTTCCACATTCCGTCCTGCAACAATCGGACGCCAGATGCCAGTGATTTCGTCCCGTCCAGATGGATTCGGCCATTGCCCCAGTAAACGAATGGCTTCTTCACGATGCGCTTCCGGCATGTCGACGTTGGCGGCATATTGGGCCAGGGCTTCTGCTGTTTCAGGTAATCCCAACCGGTAATTGGCATTCAACACACGCCTTACCAAAGCAGGATCAGCATCAGCGGTGAGTGAGGTAATCAAACCAGCCAGCAGACCTTGACCGCTATATATACCAGCATCATTTACCGCTCGCGCTGCTTCCAGCACAAGCAGCGGATCACTATCGCTCAGGAACTCAGCCACTTCCCCACGTCCGAGGCGACGCAATGTCACCAAGGCTCCCATGCGAACGTGCGAGGATTCGTCGTTCATTAAAGGCTTTAACGCGTCCACGGAACCGATCCATTCCAAAGCGCTCACAGCAGCGTGGCGCAGGTAGGGATCCATCCCGGCATTGTCCCGCAACAGATCCGCCAATGCGGGAACAGCCTCCGGTTTGCCAAGTTTACCCAGCGCCTGTGCAGCGGCGAACTGGATACGCGGTTGGAGGAATCGCTCCGTCAATGCGGAGATGATTTTCGGATATGCTGATTGAACTTTGGCATCCCCGAGTACACGCAAGGATTGAACCACCACTTCGGTGTCTTCGCTGTCGATGTAATCTGCTAATCCGTTCAACGCTTCCGGGGTCTGACGAGCGATTTGTCCTAATCCCCAGATGGAATGCAGTCGAGCCAGTTGATGGTCTGAGTTGGCGAGTGTTTTTTGAAAAATGGAAATCGAACTGTCGCCACGATCAGCGAGATTGAACTGCGCTTCCTGACGAACGCGACGGCTGTCATGGGATAGGAGCTTTTGCAAATCTGCATCACAAAGTTTGGCAATACCATTCATCAAAAGCTCTTTGGCTTCCTGCGCTGCCGGAGTCTTCACCGCTTCCGGATGGCTCATGCGGTAGATGCGGCCTTTTCCAGGTTTGCTCCAGCCTCCGACCCAGTCACTCCAGTAGAGCGATCCATCGAGGCCAAAATCCACATCGGTCGGCAGGTTTTGCCAGACAAACGGATGGAGATCCACGACTTCAAAGGATGCGCCATTGGGTTCCAGCGCAAAGGAATGAATCCCGCTGCCAGGGCCTCCGCGAAAGTCGCAGAGGAAGAAGTGATTGTCATAACGCTCCGGCATTCCAACACCCGGATAGTAAGTCAGTCCGGATGGACCATTTCCGAGGTTCATGATCGGAGGAACGATATAAGCGGCCTGGCCTTCCCAGTGTGGATACCAGAGTTTTTCGGAGTTCCACGGTCCACGCATGTTGGGACGCTGGATGAATTGATATCCGATCCGCCAGCCACTGTCGCCACCTTCCACCACGTACACCCAGCGGGCGCGGTCACCACCGTCGGAGTTGTTGTCGCCGGTGAAGAGGTTGCCGTAATCGTCAAAGATAAGTTCCTGCGGATTGCGGAGTCCGGTGGCAAAGATTTCCAACTCCGTTCCGTCCGGATTGCAGCGAAAGACAGATCCGGATTCGGTATTGGAAACGGTTCCGTTCACAGTTTCGATGTGCGCGCCCCTGTCTCCAATCGAGAAATAAAGTTTCCCGTCCGGTCCAAAGGTCAGCCCATGCAGATCGTGTCCAAGAAATCCAACCCGAACACCGTACCCGTGACTGAGGGATTTCCGCCAGTCGGCGACGCCATCCCCGTTCTGGTCTTCCAGAGCCCAGAGGTCCGGTATATTCGTCAACCAAACCTTCCCTTGACGGGCAATCACGCCTGCGGCAATGCCATCCAGAACTCCATCAAACCCTTCGGCGAATACAGTGGAGGTGTCGGTCAGTCCATCCCCGTCTTTGTCCATCAACAGTTTGACTCGTTCACTTTCACTGGTCAGCCATTCCACTCGGTCCCCATAATGACGCAACGTCATGGCCAGACGGTCGTCCACGGTTTCACAAGCCAGGTCTTCATCCAACCAGGGCATGATCCCACGAATGTCCAACACTCCATCGGTGTGACGGAAGGTTTCCGTGACATAAATCTGGTTGAGGTCGTCGATGTAAAAGGACACCGGGTTGGCCAGGTGAGGTTCGGCGGCAATCAACTGGATCTCAAACCCTGGCTGGGGTTCGTATCCCTTAATCGCCAACTGACCTTCGTCTGAAGCTTCAGCGATTCGAGGTTGATATTCACCCGTCGATCCCACCCATTTAGCGGCATGCAGCGATGGCGCTGAAATCAAAGTCAGCAGCATCGCTGACGTTAAAACAGATTGACCGGTCCGAGCTGCGCGCAGCGCCGAACGGCAATGTTGCAAAGGAAGATTCATGAGAAAACAATGGTTGGTAGAGGCCCTGGAATCAAGCCCAAGTAAGGGGAATGGACGGATTTTAGAGGTTTTTAGATGCGGTAATGAAAACCATTGGAAAGAAAGATTACAAACTATGAACCAACAAACCAACGTGCGGGGTGGTCAGGGGGATTAAAGTCGGGTGGTATCCTGAGGAACGCTGAGCCTGAGTTCGATAAGTGTAGCCGGCATTTGATGTAGGTTAGGTCGCAAATAGTCACCTTTGTCTAGTCGCTCCTGGTGGTCAGAGCCTGATTCGAGAAATTATTTAAAGCAGTTAAATCTGAATTGGATAGATAACCTGACTATGGAAACCTGAATGTATGAAGCTTGAGGGCATGGTTCACACATAATTCGAATTAAGAAGAGAGCCAGCTGTCGGGGTCGAACCGACGACCGACGGTTTACAAAACCGTTGCTCTACCACTGAGCTAAGCTGGCGATTAATGATCGCGTTTGTTGAAGAACGCGATGGGGAACATAGAAACAATTGAAGGGGTTGTCTAGTATCTTTTTATCTTAATGTGAAAAAAATTTATTTCTGATAAAATCCAATAAATGCGGCGCTGTTGGATTGCTCAGTCCATGCGAAACGCAGCGGACTAAAGCCACTTCAGAGAAACAATTCCCACGGTCAGAGTCCCAACAATGAGGTTGACCCGAAATCCAATGCGAAAGAAATCATTGAAGTGATATGCCCCCGCAGCCATGACCATCATGTTGGTCTGGTATCCAATGGGTGTCATGAAACTTGCCGAAGCCGCCACGGCTATGGTGATGGCTATCGCTATTGGATTAATGGACATTTGCTCTGCGACTGAGAGTCCCACAGGCACCATCAATGCCGCTGCTGCATTATTAGTGATCAATTCAGTTAAGAGGTTGGTTACCAAATAGAGAATCGCCACAGCTCCAATTGGACCCAGCGCTCCGGCCCATTGCGCCAGCATTTTCCCAATCCAGTCAGCCAGCCCAGAGGCCGCAATAGCTTCGCCAATTCCTAGAGCAGCCGCAATTACCGTCAGCACTGAAAGGTCAACACTATCTCCAGCTTCTTTGGGTGTCATGAATTTCAGGCCCACCAGAGCCAGAGCTCCAAGGAATGCAGTCACTGAAATCGGAGCCCAGCCAGCAGTAGCGGCGATAATTACAGTGGCTAATATCATTATGGCCAGCGATCCCTTTCCCGTTTGGTCTGATTTACTGGACGCCTTTCTAGGCGCAACCAAATAAAACTCATCACGCTTTTCATTCCATTGCTGATCAAAACCTTCATTGGCTTCCACCAGCAACAGGTCGCCTGTCTGGAGAGGGATCCTGCCGAGCGGCCCCCTTAATGGCGTCTCACGTCGTTGGATGCCAAGCACAACGCCGTGGTATCTTTCTCGGAATTGGGCGTCCCTGAGAGTTTTACCGACTAAATAGGAAGTTGGAGCTATCACGGCTTCATAAAGCGGCATGGTATGCCCTTTTTTATCCTCCAACTCCGGTCCTTCCCTGGAAAGCCCATACTTCTCATGCAACTCTTCAATCAGCGAAGCATTCCCTTGAAATGCCAGAATATCTCCGACACGCAAAACACTCTCTGGCGAGGATGGGATCAGCTTTTTATCTCGTCGAATATGAGCCAGATAGGCGCTTTTGAGATCTCTCAACTGAGCTTCACGGATTGATCTTCCTTCCAATGGAGAGCCTTCATCCACCCTCACTTCAAAAAGTAAATGTCTCAATCCTTCTTTGAAGACCTTCACTGAACGTTGGTATTTAGGAAGGAAACGCTCTCCAAATATGGAAAAATATGCTCCTGTCAAAATCACGGCCGGTACTCCAACCCACGCAATATCAAACATCCCCAGCCCAGGCTCACCAGCGCTTTGCAGTAAACCCGATACAATCAAGTTGGTGGATGTGCCCACCAGTGTCGTCATGCCTCCCAGAATTGCGGCATAGGAGAGCGGGATCATCAACTGACTGGCTGAAATTTTATGCTTTTCACACCAGGCCTGCACTCTCGGGATCATCATGGCGACGATCGGTGTGTTATTTAGAAATGCAGAGAGGGCTGCAACTCCAAACATCAGCCTATTCAAAATTGATTTCTTGGACGCGCCAGACGGCAGAAGCCACTTGTCAACAAACCACAAGGCTCCCGTTTTCTGCACGCATGCTGCAATCACAAAAAGCGATCCCACTGCGATAACCGCCGGATTGGAAAGCCCAACGAAGGCACGATCAGCAGGCAATACCCCGCTCAAAAGCAATACCCCAAGAGCTGCAAGCATCTTCAGGTCCGCCCGTGCGCTGTTAGCCATTAGCGAAATCAGTGTTCCAGCAACTACTGATACACAAACGACGATTTTCCAGTTGTTAAGTATCCAATCCACTATCGGCAAGGATTCATAAAGCAAAGCCGGGAGTGGGTCTAGAATTTGTGTGGATCCTGGGTGTCAAGAACTCCTGAAACCCTTAAGAAATCAGAACTTTTTCAGCTGTGATGTTTCCCTGTATAGATTTTGGGTGTCACGAATCTGAGGAATCCTGGATATTCGCTATCTGCATGGACTCAGAAACGGATTTTAACCGGGCATGATAGGCGTAATTCCTGCAAATCGAGCTAATTTCCAGTCGACATTTTCCTTCTACATCCCAGGATTTCAATTTTTCCAGTAGCTCTTCACGAAAATGCACACCAAAAAGGCTTAACCACTTCGTCAACAGACCAGCGAACCATTTCGGCCATCCAGATTGATCCCAGAAATCTACCACATGCAGCTCACCTCCCGGTTTCAATCGACTCCACGCCGCTTCGAGCGCCTGTTCCCACGTCGGAATCATCGATAGGCTGTAAGAAAAGTAAATAGTATCGAACACCTCAGTTTCAGGAAAAATTTGGGTGTCAAATAATGCTTCGGCCGGACTGCAAACCAGTTCCACATGAGATTCCAGCTGATTTTTTCTCACACTGACCCCGGCCTGCTCAATCATCACTTCGGCAATGTCCAACCCTTTAAAGTCAGCCTGCGGGCATCGAGCTGCCAAACGGATCAAGTTCCGCCCTGTGCCGCATCCGACTTCCAACACCTGATCCCCGGCATTCACGTCCATCCCATCCAACATCTTGTCTCTGCCCAGCAGATAATACTTTCTGGACAGATCATAAACATGCCGGGTCCAGCGGTACATGCGGTTCATCGCCGCAGCCTGCTCCTGAAGCAAATCTTTTTCTGGTGTGGAAGTGGAGGATTTTTGAGTAGAACTCATTAAGCTGGATGGCATAACCGCGTAGCCATTTCATTTCAATCGATAAATATGAAACATGCCGTAGATGGCTGAGCGATCCTGATCGTTCAGAAGTGTCGCCTTTTCTTTCTCCACTTCAAAACATTGCAGCAACGAGATCGGTAACGCAGTTTCCAGCGGCGAAATACACCCGGCGGTTCTGAAAATGATTTTAGCTCCAGGTTTTCCTGTTCTGGCAATCTCGGTCCACAAATCCGCGATAGTCTCTTTAGGCATCCAATCCTGAGAGTCCAACAACACGTATTTGTCCAGCGACGCTGCAGGACGTTTGACCAAAAACTCCTTCAGTGAAGCAATGTGGGTGTCAACCATCTCAGAGCCTTCTCGAACCTTCTCAAAATTCTCTTCTTTCAAGTAATCTGGTAACGCTTTCCGTTCTTCCAGATCATACCTGCCCCGCAGCGCCTGCCAGGCAAAATAGTTTTCCTGAATCGGGAAATCGCACACCAGCTTCCGGACTCTTCTCCTGAAGTCAGCAATCATCCCCCCATCAAATCGCTCCTCCTTCATGAGTTGATATTGATTGGGTGGAATTCCCAAACTGAACACTGCCAATGGTGATTGGCTGAACCATTTGACAAAGAAATTATCAAAATAGGGAGCCATCACTTCATCAAAGAACACTTCCTGTTCCTCCAATGTTTGACACCCAAATAATCGATCCAGGTCAGAGCCCAGCAATCGCGCCACTCTGTGAGAAAAATGGATCAACCATCCGAGTTTTGAGTATTTGTAGAATCCCTTTTCAAAATATCGGATCCGTTTCAGCCAGGGACTGGTCTTCGGGGCGGATTCCCAGAATGAACGCGTGACCGGATCCAGATGGGGTTTTAGATATTTTTCGTAACTGGCGATATTTTCCGGATGATGGGCTTCGGCAAAAAATCGAAAAAACGTTTCATAATCCGGCAATCGACGCGCCGCTTCCAGCTTCAGCCGCGTCAGGCTCATGTGGGAGGTATTCAGGTCAATCGCATGCAATCCCGAAGGTTGATGCTTGAGATAATTCATCACATTGCAGCCTCCGGATGAAATAGTCAGCATTTCGAATCCGGGCTGAAGTTCCAACCCTTGCGCGTCAACTTCAGGGTCTTCCCAGATTTGGTTATAAATAAATCCTTTAAACCAAAATGTGAACCAGCGTTCGAGGATCCCGGTCCGGGAGGCGCCTTTGTTCAGATGAACGGCTTCTTTCAGATAAGCTTCTGTTTTTGCGAGCATTGGATGGAGAGTCAAAAACCTGTTAGTACCTGAAAAATCATCGTTAAATTAAAAAGCGCCGAATCAATGACCTGCTCGTGACCGACTGGTGAAATATTAGCTACGGAATCATGTCATTGAAATAGATTCGAGAGATCACTGATTACAGAGGCTTTTTCTGGGATTCACTCAACCAAAGCTCCCCCACAGCTACTTCCAGCGCCTGCCGCGCAGCCAAAGCAATGAAATCCGGTTTGGATGGGCGCTTGCTCAAACTGAAGCAAGTCCAGGTCCCAGACTTTCAAATCCTTCCCAACCCTTTGCAATCTCCATTCCAGTTGTTGATTAAAATCACAATCATAAACAAATCCCTCCCAATCGACGCTGATGGTGTTACGGCACATCAGCCCACTGATCGCCGCCGGATTAAATGCATTAGCCAGTGTTTCCATATAGGATTCCACCAAACCATTGCGCTTCAACCAGGAAAGAAACCGACTGACCGGCAAATTGGTAATGGTATAGAGGTGATTAAAATCAATCCCAAAACTCTCCATCATGGCTTCCTTATAATCGGCTTCCAGTTCGTGCTGATCAGGCGGAAGCTTGGCTCCGTTGGGATTGTAAACCAGGTTTAATGGAAGATCCGGATCTTTCCCATATCCAAGGGAATTGAGTTTCTGCAAAGCTTCAATGCTGGCGTCAAAAACCCCTTCACCCCGTTGCTCATTGACATTCTCAGGGGAGTAACATGGCATCGAAGCGATGATTTCCACTTTTCTTGAGGCCAGTTCCTGAGCCATTGTCTCATATCCTGGCTCCATCAGAATCGTCAGGTTGCACCGGTCCATGACATGCATCCCAAGGGAATCCAAACGATCCAGAAGTTTCAGGAAATGCGGATTCATTTCCGGAGCGCCACCGGTCAGGTCAACGGTTTGAACACCGGAACGCTCC
>JAUIHU010000148.1 GCA_030432175.1 Verrucomicrobiia bacterium
TTTTGCTATTTTTTTAGGATCAAAGTTATCAAAAACTTTTTTATAATAAGCTCTTTTGTTTAAAACTGTTTAGGGATTGAAAAAATTAGATGTGACTCACTGCTGGACTTAGTAGGCTGTCTACCTTCCTAAATATCTTACTATTATTTCAGAAGAGCACAAAGGCAACGCGAAGTAAGGGTGCGTGTGGCCCAGGTTTCCCAAGTGAAACTTTTTAGCTGAGCCGCTGGCAACCAGTCCACTCTCAAGCCTCCACTGCCATTTAATACAACAGCGCGTCCAGGTTCTGGGGTCATCGGCTGATTGTCTCCAATGGCCGCCGTGAGGGTTTTCAATACGGCTGGGACAGATTCGACCTGGATTTTTGTTTTGTCGTATTCGTAGCTGACAGGTGTTCCGGCCACAAAATTGGTTCTGGTGATCGGATATTCGTAGCCGACCAGAAAACTCTCATCAATCGACCCGTCTCGGTTGAGGTCCAGGTCGTTCGGGTTTCTGGTTTTGTGATACAATGCTTCAACTTGTCGGTCCCATTCCGTTTCCGCAGCGTCGCCGTCCAGTTCCTGAATCCGGGCCAGTTCAGTTTCGGACATGATGTTGGGAAGCAACAACGGCTCTCCGATCTGACTGTTGTCGTAGTATCCTTTGAATCCAAGAATCTTGTTCAAAGGATCATAAACCAGACGGAGCTGGATCACATAAGGCAGATCTCGAAATTGTTTTTTACCACCGGCAGCATCCTGCAATCGGATAATGTCCGGCATTTCAAAAGAGGATCCCAACGAGATCTGGCGCTCACTGAGTGGATCGTACAACCTGGCTGTCGCTTCCGGAGCGGAGGTCAGACGTCCAGGCCCGATGTCCCAGGTTTCCACCAGTTCAGGGTTTAAAGAATCGTAAACGATTCTTGCGGAAGCCCAGTCTGCCACGCCCGGCAGACCTTTCTTGGCTTCAAAGAGAGACTCACCCACTTCGAGCACAGGGGTTTCGTCTGGCCAGCGAATATCATAACTAACTGGCACAGGAACACCGACTTCTCCATCCGGAGCCCGGTCAAGCCATGGCAGAAAGGTTCCGACGGCCAGGTCATTTCCAGAGACGTCATCCAGGTCGTACCAGAATCCTGGTTGCAGTGGATAAAAGAAACGCATGACCAGATCCGAGTTGATGTCGCCAAGTTCGCCAGCGCGTTTGGCAAAGTACTTGCCTCGGTAGTCCCGACGGGTGATGTATTCTCCAGCTGACACGTAGTTGTCCAGAGACAATGGCAGCGCTGACAACGGGTACGGAGGATTGATTTCGGTACCGGCGGTTCCAGTGTAGGAGAATGAGTAAGGAGGTTCTTCCGTATAAACCTGGTAAACCCGGTGTGCCCATTCCTGGTTGACTGGATTTTTGTATTTCAACAGTACAAAGGGTTCTGAGTATTCCTTGATACTGTTCAGATCATTTCTCAACGCAAACACTGCTTGTCCAGAACTGGACGGGAACAGCATGGCGTGTTCTTCGTTCGGGTTAAACCCGGCCAGGGTTGGGTCCGGCTGATTGTAAATCCTCGCTAAAGGATAGGTCACTGGCGTGATTGGATTATCCCCAAAAGGGTTGGATCCAACCTGGCTGGAGATAATCAGTTTTGGCGCATCGATCGGCCAGTCGGGGTTGTACATGACTGGACGGTATGCCCAGGCAACGTTCAGGCTGTTCATCTTGTACCAGACCACCACCATGTCGTCGTCATTGACCGGGTCTTCCTTATTCACCTTATTCACAGGAATGAGTGATCCAATCCGAGTTTCACGGTCATAAGCGCGATCAGCGCCTTCTGTGTCCAGGGCTGTTTTGGGGAAGAATAGATATCCGTTTCTACCCGGATAATCACTGTGCCCCGCATCCACCAGTGGTTTTCCGATCGTCCAATCTTCTTCGTCCAGAATCTCCGGATCATTCCAGAGCCTTGTCCGAACCACGTGGAAGTGGTTGGTTTGTGTCAGTGGATCCTGTGGTAACCCAAATGTCTTCAGGTAACGAATCACCGAGTGCCCGGTTCCTCTTTCGGATGTATTAAATACTTTGGTGTTCGTATCCACCGATGCAGCCGGAGTGGTGCTGTAATGCAGACTGAAATAGGAATAAAGGCTATCCTGAACTTCCGGCTCCACAATGACTGGGGCTCCAGCAACGTGGCGTTCCGGTTCTTTTGGCCAAATACTGGTAATCAGTCTTGGAACCACATCCAGGTTGGTTGCAGTGATATTTGCGTTGCGGTGCCATTTCACAACGGCTTTGACAGGGCGTATCGCGTAGAGAGCTTTCTCAACTTCACTCCAGAAAAATGCGTTTTGAGCATTATCTCCAGGTCCTCCTTCCTGCAATTCAATGATCGGAATTCTTGCCACGGTGCCCTCGGGTTGAACCAGACGCTTCCCAATAGCGCTCGCCGGGTTTGCCAGGAACACCAGCTGTTCACTTCCTCCATCGGATTTACGACGATACCCCAACCCGACAATTTGCCCTTGCTCGTTGATGTCACGAGCCGTGGAGAAGGTCCAGTCCGATCCTTCAGGCTGAAGGTCAGTCAGGTCAAAGAGCGCCCCTCCCATCCAGAGGAATGCTTTGCGCGATCCATCGTTCAAAACAGCAGATCCAACGACTTGCTGGAAGTTGTTGATCGCAAAACTTTCGCTGGAAACCCAGGTGGCGGTGAATGGATTCGATGGCGGGAGTGTCCACTGGGTTCCATCGTGGATAGCGGCTGTGGTTTGTCCGTTGGACTTGCGCAGAATCCCGGTAACGATCTCGTCGTCATTGATCGAATGAAACTCACTTTCAACATAACCACTGGGTGGTGTGACTTTGGTCAGGGTCGATCCGTCGTGACGGAATGCGATTTTCTTACCGCCTTCAATTAAATAACCAACACTGACATTGTAACGGTTGATCGCAACGGCACGCCCAATGATGGCGCCATTGTTGGCTGGATTCTTCAGGCGTTGTGTTTCGGTAATGGCATTGTCCCGAATCGTCGCCCGGAATGGATATTCTACCAGGTCAGGAGCTACCAGGTAACCCACCATGGTTCCGACGGAGTTTACCTGCACTGGATGCGCTGATCGGTAGGTGGAAGGGATCGGGAGTACCATGCGCTCTTCACGCACACCGGCAAATCCTGCGAGAGCCCCCGTCCGATCATCTTCTTTTCTTTCATCCACGTAAAAACGGTGGCGGCGGTATGGCCGGGTCAGTCCATTGGTAATGATTACGCCCACGTCGTAAGTGTTGGTCCGGTTCAAACCGGTGGCTGTTCCGGAAATCCGACCTGCTTTTGTGGCAAAATCAAATAAGGCCGGTTCTTCTAAAAGGTTTTCAATCAACAACGGACGTTCCACTGCGTCGGAAGCCGTTCCGATACTGTATCCACTGATGCGGGTCTGATCATCAATGGCCAGCCCTTCGGAAAGCAGTCCGGCGGATTCTGCTGGCAGTTCTACTGCTGCATAAAGGGCTTTTGGAATCAGAGTAACAATGAAACTTTGCCGGGTAATGTCTGTTCCATCAGAGACGTTAATTGTGATAGTCGAACTTCCATAGACACCAGGTTCAGATGTGATTTTAAAATTCCGGCTGGTCCCGCTTCCTGTGACAGAAAGCGCTGACACTGGCAGTATCGCCTGATCTGAACTTTCAAGTGAAAATGTCAGTGAGGCAATGGCTGTATCTACATCATTGACGGTGAAAGGAATCAGGTATTCCTGAGTGTCAACTTCCTCCAGCACCTGATTTCCAATAATGGACAATACCGGTGGATCATTAATGTCGATGACCGAAATATCTACGGTGCCGACAGAAGACAGGAGTCCGTCAGAGGCTCTGAAATTAAAACTGTCTTCTCCTGAGAAGTCCGATCTGGGGGTGTATAGAAAAACGGGTTGCCCATTGGATGAGCCCAGACGCACCTGACCATTACCAGGCTGACTGTTGATAGAAAGCTGAACTGGATCCCGGTCGATATCTACAGCGCTGACCCGAATCGTGAAATCAATGGAATCCTCGGGAACGTTCACGACATTCACCGTCTCCGCCCCAATTTTCCAAAGGGAATCATTAGAGAGTCGCGCGTCAGCAAAGTATCCTTTTGCCGCCTCATCGGTGTTGTCCAATGCCCAGACACCCACTCCTTCGTTCAGGCGGTAATAGCCTATCAACCCTTCTTCGAATCCACTCAAAACCGATCTATAGCTGGCAGCGATTTCAGATTCGTCACGAGCCACGTCCCAGATACGAAGTTCATCCAGTCCGCCCTGAAAAGCTACAGAGCTGGATGGATTCCCCTGATACAAGCCGGTTCCTATGACCAGTGAAGTAGGTCTTGAGCTGTTAACAGCAATTGTATCTTCAACCTCTCTTTCCAGAACCCCGTTAATGTAAAGTCTCATGTAATTACCATCATAGGTTGCAGCAACGTGAGACCATTCATTCAAAGGCACTGAATTTAAGGAAACGGCGCTCCCCCAGGGGGCGCGTTCTCTGAATAAGTATAACTTTCCTGAGCTGTTCAATCCCATGATGTAATAGCCAACAACTCCCCCATCATACTTGGACATTATGCGCTGAGCTGGGCTAGAGAAAGCGGTCGGTCTCACCCAGGCTTCCAGAGTGAAGGCATCTGTGCTACGAAAACTGAATGGATCAGCATTGGACGGCACCCACAGGTAATCATTTTGATTTCCACCCAGTTCCACATAGACGTCCGAGCCAATGATCGGGGCGTCGTTGATCGGGTTCACGCGGAACTTCAGTCGCTGCCTCACTGGCATGGCGTTTGCAGGGTAGCTGAAACTGTGTCCGCTGGCGCTGACGGTCCCGGCTGAGGAGGCTTTGAACTCCAACTCAGCGTTCATGGAAATATCATTGTACTGAGTGGTGTTAAAGTTGGTGAGCGGTGTGAACCGGTGCGAGGATTCTGTCCGTGAATTGGCATTGCCAATCAAATTCAAAACGAGTGTCCCTTCGTCTGGTGTGTCGTTGTAAGTGACTGTCGGGGTCCCGGGTAATTGCGTGTTCAAATTGACGTTGAATGTCAATGGCGAGTCTTCGTTGATAGTAATATCCAATACTTTGGGAATCCCAGGCATATGAACCGGGAAATCCATGTACGCAACGCCGCTTCCACCTAAAGATTTCGCAGAGGCTGTCGAAAGATTCGGCTCGTCAAATCTGCCACTGTCAAAATTCCAGTATCCGACCAGTCCATTTTTATTCGGCGCAAACGGAGGATAGGCTTCGTCCCAGATCGTTCCCGGATCCCGGGCTTCGGACCAGATCCGCACTTCATCCAATACACCATCCAAATAGCGATCATAGTCGCCCCAGTTGCTTCTACCCAGGTAGTTGAACTGACGATTCAGATTTCGGGGGTAGTGCATGTTACCTTCGGCTACTTTCTCGCCATCCATGTACATCATGCCTTTACCATTGTTCACAACCGCCGCTATGTGCGTCCATTGGTGCAGCGGGATTTGCCTGCTGCTTTGAATATTATTGGCTTCAGTTCCCCGACGAACCTGAAAAAGTGGATATCCGCTCGTACCAACAGTTGCAGCCAGCAAAATGTTATCCTGCCCGGCTCCGTTACCGAAATCCATGATCCTTGACCAGTTCTGATAACTTCTTAAATACACCCAGGCCTCAATGGTCAACGGTCCTTCATCAAACCAGGTCCCGGGAGAGACAGTTACCCTGTCTCCAACTCTTTCAAAACTGACACCTTGCGAATCTCCATTGGAACCACTCACGCGGATGGAATCCCGGACATTTTGAGTTACCAGAACACTGATATCTCGAGTCGTTGTATCCCCATCTCCATCACGCACTGTCAAACGCACGGAAGCGGTGGCTCCATCGTTGTTGGAAGGTCTGGGAACGTTTTGAATGAGCAATGTTGAATTCCCCCCCGAACGTTCGACGCGAAGAGCGCTGTTCGGAATCACCGAAGTGTTCAAAGAAGCCGCGGTGACGTTCAGACTTCCAGCGGCTGTGTATTCATCACTGGCGCTCAGGATATTATTGAACCTGTAATTCTCGTTGGATCGGACCCTTATGGAATCGGTTATCAAAGATGCGGAAGGCGCCTGCCGGACGCGATTAACCCTGACGGGGAATGAATGCGTCCTTGTGGTCCCTCCTTCGCTGGTCCTGATATAAATGGTGGATTCTCCAAACCTGTTATTTGCAGGACGAAGCTCCACCCATTTGGAACCAGAAGATCCGGATCCGGATCTTGTTGTTAAAGAAATGGAACCATTCGGGAAAAGGGTGGTATTGCTTGCCCAGGCTTCGTATGAAACAGACGCGTGCCCATCCGGATCAGCAACTGCAATATATCTGGAACGAGTATTCGACGTATTCCAGTTCATATAAACCCAGGCGTCACTGTTGAGTGACGCATCATGCGGGGTGTCATAAGTGAATGACATTTTCGATGCAGGGTAGTTACTGTTCCAGGGGTACATCCGACTACTCCCTCTTCTGAATGACCTCGATATCAAATTCCCGGAAGTATCGTAAATTAAGATTTGCCAGGCATCCGCGTTCCACCATCGGCCGGTGTTAAAGAATCGAACCTCGCTCAACCAGCTTCTTACAGTCGTGTAGTCGTGGTTCAAGTCATTAATCCAGGCAGTGTACCAGTTATTTCTGTAGAAAGTGTCAGCAATGTGGATGTCGCCTTTTCCAAAACTGCCGGTTCGCAAATAAAGGTTGTGTGCTTCCCGACGATGACAATCACATATTCCCAACCAATTTTTACCACAGCACCAGCTTTCCGTGTCGTTCACGTGAACTTGAACAGCCACTATCCCAACCTTGGGGTAGGCCAGCGCAGTGTTTGCGCAAAATACAGACACTGCCAGGGCAAACCAGAACACCCATTTCTTTGCTGAAAAATTCATAATGATTAACTTAATTTGTGTTTGGAATGTGTGGGTTGGTTATTCTGAAATAATGCTTTCCAAAGGACTGATCCGGATCCATTCCACAGTTCCTTTGAGTACGATCGGGTTGCGGTGCAGGTAGTTGATTTCTTCTTCAAAAACCCCGGTCATTGTTTCCGATCCGGATTTTGAGTCCTGGGCCAGCCCATCGGCATTGAAGGTCAGTTCAATGGTCCGCAGTATTGGGTAAGCTTCTTCGCTGAATGTTTTGAAATCAGCGCTCAGGTTGTCGTGGTCCGGATGGTACTTGTGTTTGTATGGATTCAACGGATCATTGCTATCCATACTGAGATTGATCTTCATGGACTGCCCGGGAGCCATGCTGCCATCAAAGATAGAATAACCTCTGGCCCGGTCCGGTTCAGGTAACGGAAACGCAATCGAACTGATGCGCCGTCCAACTTTCTGCCTTCCCTGCAATGAAACACCTTCGTAATTCCCGATGAGATCCCGATTCGATATCAGGCGAAATTCTCCTGGGGTATCACTGGAGGAAGGCTCTCTCATAAAGAAAACTTCACTCAGAAGTACGGATTGAGATCCGTTGTGATGTATCAGCATGTTCACATCCAACGGAGCTGAGGTGACTGTCGGTGTGGTTTTTCCATTCTGCGCTTCATAGGTAATCTCAACAATGTTGGTCACCGCTCCCAATGAATTGGTAACGGAACGCTCATTGCGTATCACGTCGTATCCATTGACCTGACTGACTGCATTGATTGTGATTTGCCCAAACCAGAGCCCTTTCAAGAGAGGGTTTCCTGAGGAAGAGCTCAGGGAGGCTAACTGGTAAGGATTCACTCCAGCCGGCATGCTGGCGGCAGCGCTGGATCCCAGGGATTCCTGTCCGTTCAAAGAAATAATCGCTGGATCAGTTCCAACTTGAGATCTAGGGGTCACTTCCATCGCTATTTTTTCTTCCACCAGCATGTCTGTAATGTAGAGCTTGTTCTCCCAACCCTGAGCAGGAATCATTTCTCGATTGACTTTGAATGTCAGGGTTCGCTCTTCACCTGGGGCTAACTGAATCTGGTTAAAGTCGTTCAATGAAACTGGCTGCAGTCCTTCGAGTGTTGGAAGGTAAACGGAGATTGGAGAGATATTCCCAAGACCCGGTGTCTCATTCAAATCCGGGTTGGCGTCGGCTTCAACAGGAGCAACATAGTCCGCTTCATCCACACCCAATTCGAAAGGTGTGATTTCCTGAACGCCAGCTGGCCCCATGGTGAAGTAAATCATCCGATCAGCGTTCGTGTGATTGGTCAGTGTAACGCGACGCTCATCAAGGTTGGCATCGAATTTCATGGTGTCACCGAAGTCCAGAGTCACTTGGATCGGATAAGCTTTTTGAACTGCTCCAGTCGAATAAATCCAATAGGCTTCATCGCTTAAAATGGTGTCGTCCCCGGTCATGCGAGCCCATAAGCCTTCGGGAGTCAGTCGATACATGGCTCTGGGTTGGTCATTGGCAGTGTCCCAAAGGGCCGGATCCAATTGGAACAGATCCCGTGTTGTCACTGATTGATTTGAAATGGGAAACCCTCTCAGGTTGTAGCTGTCAGGTACCCACGGAGCTGAAGATGGGGCTACAACCCCTTTAACGCTTAGCGTGTAAGACAAGTTTTCTACCTCTGAAATATGTATCAAATATGCATTATCGCTTCTGAACTTGATCAGGTCATTGGCAAATACATGCGGGTTGGGGTCCCCGTTTTCATCATTTGGAGAAAATCTCACCAGCCACTCAGGATTGTCCCAGTCGGATTCACTCAGGTCTTCAATATATTGAGCAACACCCCGACGGTTTTTGAATCGCCAGACGCTGGTCCAGGGTATATCTGCCAGCACGTCTTCGATGTAGGCGTTCTCCGGCTGCACTTTTAAATAAATCGCATTCCAACCCGGCTGCAGAGCAAAGGTTTGAATTTCTTCGATTTCTCCACTCTCAGCCAGATCCTGCAGATCATCCGCTACAACAATAGTAGCAACACCACTCAGGACTTTTCCTGCGTCGTTAGTGACTTCCACGTAAATCAGAAAGATCCCTTCACCGGGTTTGTAATAAGCTCCACTGGTCGGCAAAACTCCCACGTCGGCTCCTTCTTCAA
>JAUIHU010000149.1 GCA_030432175.1 Verrucomicrobiia bacterium
CACTAAAAACTCCGAAGAGCCAAAATTTTAGAAAACCAGGACCATTTTTTTCGCGGATCTGAGAACCTTCTGATTTCAGAAATTCTTTCCTGGATTCAATAAGTCACTTGTAATATGTCGAATTCACCATTAACCCCATCAGAGGCATTAGATTTAAAAAGGCAATTTTTAGCGCCTTGTGTGGGTCATTTTTATGATCAACCGGCCGTTATTGACCAAGGCAAAGGAGTCTGGCTTTACGACACAGAGGGGAATCAATATCTCGACTTATTTTCTGGCGTTTCTGTAAACCATCTCGGACACGCCAATCCAGCAATTGTTAAGGCCATTCAGTTACAATCTGAAAAGTTGTCCAACATGACAACAATTTACCTGACAGAGCCTGCATTGAGATTGGCCAAGGAGCTTTCCGAGATCTGCCCGATTCCTGAAACAAAAGTCTTTTTCTGTTCCAGTGGATCAGAGGCCAATGAATCTGCGGTATTTTTTGCAACAAACGCAAACGGAAAACCCGGAATACTATCACTTTCGCACGGGTTGCACGGTTCCACGCATGCCACTCTTTCCATGACCGGACTTAACTTCTGGAAAGGATATCTAAAGCATCCAGACAGCCGATGCCACCACGGTCCGTCCCCGGAATGTCTCAGGTGCCCTGTCGGCAAAAACAAATCATCCTGTTCAGCTGAATGCACCGAGAAGCTGGAAGAAGTTTTATCAGCCAACCCGGATATAGGAACTATCATTCTTGAAGTTCTTCCAGGGAATGGCGGTATACTGGAAGCTCCAACCGCTTTTTTCGAAAAGATTCAGCAAATAATTAGTAAGTATCATCTTACTTTAATCACAGATGAGGTTCAGACCGGATTCGGGCGAACCGGAACCTGTTTCGCCAGCGAACGTTACGACCTTAAACCTGATATTATAACCATTGCAAAATCAATTGGAGGAGGCATTCCGATGGGAGCTGTTCTGGTAAGATCGGATATTGTGGATCAATTCAAGTTTCCAAGGGCTTCAACATTTGGGACCAATTGTATTGCAGCGTCGAGCGCTCTGGCATTTCTTAAGGAGATTAAAAGGTTAAATATTTTTGAACATGTCCAACTTCTTGGAGATCTTTTAAAGCAGAAACTACAATCTATTCATTCCCCATGGATTGCAGACGTTCGAGGTTTAGGACTTATGATTGGCGTTGAACTTTGTGAACCCGAGAATAGCGAATCACCCCCCGCAATTGAACTCACTAATTACGTGTTGGAGGAAATGAAAAACAAAGGCTTCCTGCTTGGCCGCGGCGGAGCGCTTCGAAATGTCCTCATCTGGCAACCTCCGCTGATCATTGAATGGGAAGAACTGGTTACTTCGGTGGAAGCATTTAAAGACATTCTATCATCTTGGGAAACCAAAGCCCGATAAAATAATTTTTGAACAAATAACTAAACTTAATTAAATGAATACCCGTAAATTACTGTTGAATTGCATCACCCATGCTGGAGTTCTGACACTTTTCAGTGGGTGCGTTGTTACTGAATGGATGCCAAGTCCACAGCCACAAGTTAGATTTCAATCGAAAGACTACGAAGATCCAGACAACATTGTTGAAGGTCCGCATCATCTCTATGTTCTCAATGAAAATCATATATGGGAAGATCCGGAATCAAATCGATTGACAGAGAGACAAAAGTTTTTACTAACGAAATTTTCTCCAAAGATTATCCATGGATATATGAATGATGAAGACCACACTAACGGTGTTCTTCCTGAAGACGCAATCGGTGAGCCTGAACTTTTCACAGAACCATCCGATCCACAAGAAGTTCATTTAAAAGTAAACACAGAACATCCAACCCTATTTGCAGAGTATCGCGAAGCGATCTACGATGGAACTCGTCTTCCACAATTGATCTACAGCTTCTGGTATCCTGATCATCCAAAAGGGGGGATTCAGAAAGGTAAAGTGGATGGCCGCATTGTCCGAGTTACCCTCGACACTGCTGACAAAGTGATTGCGGTTGATACAGCCATGCACTGTGGATGTTACCACGGCATTTTTGTCGCTGAAACAGTGGAAAAGTGGGCCAAAGAAGAATTTGGAATTCTGGAAAGTGGCGCTCACCTGTTTAGTGAACGCCGGCATAAAGATAGAATTTCCTGGAATGTGCGAGGTTTGTTGACTGGCTCAATTCGGGATCAGGCTCCAGTTCTTTACCTCACTGCAGGGGAAAGATTTTGCGAAGCGATACAGTTTGAAAGTGAAGTCGGCGGAATACAGAAAATTGAAACCAGACCCTATGCAATGAAGTCGTATGATCAGCTTCATCACATGCATCCGGATAATAATAACGCAGTTACATCCAGCATGTTTGGACCCGAAGGACTCGCTATTGGAGGAAAACGCATTGGAGAAGAGATTTTCTTTCCGACAATGAACCACCCAGGTTGGCCGAGAAGTCTGGATCAGGTTGAAATCCATTGGGATCAGGCACGGTTTACAGACCCATATCTTTTTCAAACATACCTCCGGTTGCCAAACAAGTGTTTACAACAACAATTCTAGAGCCGAGTTCGACGAGAAATTTAGGGTTGAGTTAAATAATTTTCTTTCTTTATGAGTAGAAAAAGTATTTTCAAAGTGAATCATGAAGACGCTCCTGTTTGTAGTTTGAATAAAGGTTCATTGAAAGGATTGCGTCACCGTACTGTGCTTGACCATAGTCACGGATCATCTGGTTTATCCATATGGCAAGAGGAACACTTGCCTGGTTTTAGTACACCTCTTCACAGGCATGATTGCGCAGAAACCATCACTGTGCTCAAAGGCGTTATTCTGGCAGTAAGCGAGGATAAAAAATTCAAAGTATTCCCATTAGAAACGTTTTTTATTCCCGAATGGCTCGCTCATGGTTTTCAGGTCATCGGGGAAACATCAGTAAAATTACTTGCAGTGTTCAACAGTTCAAAACCCGGAATTTATAAATTAAACGGAATGCAAACTATCCCTCCTTGGGAAGGAGGAAGTACAAATCATCTAAACTAAGTTTATCATAATGAATATAATTAAATTATTAATTGTAACGCTTGTTGGTCTCATAATTTATCCGAACGAAGCCCCGTCATCTGAAATAACACTTTCTGAATTAAAACTAACTGACACTTCTGAAACGGGTTTACACGCTGAATTTACTGATATACTACAAGCCTATTCTTCAAATGGGTTTGTAAAATATGATAAGTTAAAAAACAATCGTAATAAGTTAGACCATTATTTAAAAAAACTGTCAGAAACTTCGTTGATCGAATTTGATAAATGGCCCGAAGATAAACAAATCGCATACCTTCTCAATTTCTACAATGCTGCAACAATACAACTGATTATCAACAACTACCCGGTTAAGAGTATTAAACGAATTGGGGGATTCTTTAAATCTCCCTGGCAAATTGAGTTTTTTACAATGTTTGGTAAAGAACATAATCTAGACTATATAGAGCATGAATTACTCCGTAAAAATTATTCAGAGCCGAAGATTCATTTCGCTCTTGTTTGTGCCTCTAAGGGATGCCCTCCATTGCGGACAGAAGCGTACACAGCATCGCGACTGCAGTCACAGTTAATTGATCAGGCAAAAATATTCCTTGCAGATTCTCAGAAGAATTATTGGGATAATGATTCAAAAGTACTTTATCTTTCCCCGATTTTTAAGTGGTTTGAAGAAGATTTTGTGAAGCAGTCAGGGCTTGTTTGGGCATACATTAGCCCTTATTTTCCTGAAACTTATAGAAAACAGATTCAAAAACAAACCAGAGGCAACCCGAGAATCAAATATACAGATTATGATTGGAGCCTGAATGATTTATTACGATGAATTTGGATTAGCTTTCGAATGTTTTTTAAATCAAGATTTGTTATAGATAAATAAATTTTTCAGTTCACTTTAGTAAATTCAAAAACAACACAGTACCATTTATCGCCTCTTCTAAGTTTCAGATTAAGATCTTGTTGCTGTTGGGTTAGCGCTTTCATCACTCTGGTTCCTATCTGGAGTGATGTCTTGCTATGAATTGTTTTGCTGCAAATTTTATTCATTACTAATAACTTCGAATTAAAGCCATTAGCTGCGTTATTTTTAACCCTGACCCAGGTGTCTCCTTCTCCGTGTTTCAATGCATTGCTCAGTATTCCGTGGACTATTTGTTTAAAGTATTGTTTGTCGGTATCAATCCATACTGCATTGGATTTCTTTAAAATAAAATCCCTGTTTTCACTCTCTCCAAGTAGTTTAAAGTCCATTAGAATATCTTCTAAAAAATTTATTAATTCGAATTTTTCTTTTCTCCATAATAACTGCCCTCGCTCAGCTTTAGCGAGTAGTAGCGATTGTTCAACAACATTGTTTAAACGATATAATTCAGTCTCCAATGATTCTCCCAACTCTGGATCAATAAGGCCCCCCGCTTGTTCGACTTTGATTCTCATGATACTCAACGGAGTTTTTAATTCATGAGCAATATTGACGGCATAGTCCTTGATCTGTGTAAAAGCCAAATCTAACCTCTTTAATAGATCTTGAATATGTTGCGCTAAATCCTGAAGTTCAGCATCTGCTTCTGGGACAGATAACGTTGTTTTGAGATTATTTGTTTGAACGCCTCGTAATTGTCGGTTCAAGCTACTTACGGGAGCCAATGATCTGCTTGCAAGAAAATAACCGATAATCAAGGTTACAAGCAACATGGGAGCCAGGTATAAAAGGCCGATCTCCGTAAGCTCCCAAATTATATCATTCACTTCATCAGTTGAAAAACTTCCATGAAGTTGCCAGTCAGGATGGTCTGGATAATGCTCGGAAAGATTTTTCTGGTGAAGTTCCAGAGTCAACTGCCTGACGGTTACCTTGAATAGTATTGCCAAGGTTCCCATAAACCCTAATACATACCAGACGGTCAACTTCCACTTGAGTGTTTTCATTAAGAATCCCCTATAGCAAACCCCAGTCCGCGAACTGTTTTGAGAAGTGGTTTCATATTGGGTTTATCTATTTTCTCCCTCAAGCGCTTTATGTACACATTCACCACATTGCCTCCGGAATCAAAATGCTGATCCCAGACATGCTCCATAATGATTGTTCTGCGCACAGGTTTTGGTGATTGCGACATCAAAAACTCAAGCAGCGCAAATTCTTTGTTTGTTAATTCAATAATTTCCTCATTCCGTTTTGCCTGTCGTTGTACCAAATCCAATTCCAGGTCCCCTACTCTTAACAAATTGGTAACTTGAGATCTTTGTCGCCTTAATAGCGCCCTGACACGCGCCATCAATTCCAGCATTGAGAAGGGCTTGACCAGATAATCATCTCCTCCGGCATCCAATCCTCTGATCTTATCTTCAACATCGTTCCTGGCTGTCAGAAAAATTACTGGTGTCATTATGTTTTTACGCCGCAATCTTCTGACAGCCGTAAACCCATCAATTCCTGGTACCATTACGTCGAAGATCATGACATCATAGTCATAACTTTCTCCAAGCCACAAAGCCTCTTCACCGTCAGGCGCCATATCAACTGCATACCCTTCCTCTTCCAAACCCTTTTGGATATGGGACGCCAGCTTAATCTCGTCTTCAAGTAAAAGGATACGCACGGAATTAATCTCCTTAACTACTCTGCATTACACCATTCACCAACCGAGCAATCCCCAAAGGGTTTGATTCCTTCAGTTCATCTGGCAATAAATCTTCCGGAAAGTTCTGGTAACAAACAGGACGACTAAAGCGCTCTATTGCCAGTGTTCCAACGGAGGTAGTGCGAGAATCAGTCGTCGCTGGGTATGGCCCACCATGAACCATCGAATGGCAAACTTCCACTCCTGTTGGAAAACCATTAAATACCAGTCGCCCAACCTTGGTTTCAAGAATGTCGATCAAGTCTTTCCACTCCGCAAGATCCTGGTCCGTTCCATGAATGGTTGCTGTCAGATGACCTTCTAAATTACTGGCAATCGCCAGAGTCTGCTCGCGTGAATCACTAGTAATCAATAATGATGCCGGGCCAAAGACTTCGTCCGAAAGTCCCGGATCACTTAAGAAGTTCTCTGCAGTCGTCTGGAATAATGCTGAACCAGCTTTTGCTTGCCCTCGCCCCGGATCAGTCTGGTTGGATTTTACTGATGAAACATTAGGTGTCCCGATGAGTTTTGCTACGCCAGCCTGATAAGCATCACAAATCCCGGAGTGAAGCATAACGCCTTCAAAATCCTCAATGGAACTTTTCAACTGATTGACAAATTCTTCTGCTTCCTGAGATTTGGGTAAAATTGAAATTCCCGGATTAGTGCAAAACTGTCCAACACCGAGCGTAATGGATCCAGCCAGTCCTTCGGCAATTGCCTTTCCTTTTTCTTTTAATGCTCCGGGAAGGATAAATACGGGGTTGATGCTGCTCATTTCAGCATACACTGGAATTGGCTCGGGGCGGGCAGCTGCGACATCAAACAAAGCGCGTCCACCGGATCTGGATCCAGTAAACCCAATCGCTTTGACCACAGGGCTTTTAGCGAGCTGGGTTCCAACCGTTTTGCCGGATCCGAACACCAATGAAAAAACACCTTCATGCAACCCGTGCACTTTAACAGCTGCCTGAATTGCTGAGCCGACCAGTTCAGCCGTTCCTGGATGCGCATGGTGAGCTTTAACAATTACCGGACATCCAGCAGCGAGCGCTGAAGCTGTGTCACCACCTGCAACAGAGAAAGCCAGTGGGAAATTACTGGCGCAGAATACGACCACTGGTCCAATAGGGCGTAGCATGGCTCGAAGATCTGGCCTTGGCAACGGCTGGCGATCGGGAAGAGCTGTGTCGATCCTGGCGTTAACCCATGAACCGTCTTCCAATAGGGACGCGAACAAGTTCAACTGATTGACCGTTCGACCTCGTTCCATCTCGATCCTTCCAGCAGGCAGACCGGTTTCAGCAACGGCGCGTTCCACCAGTTCATCTCCCAGCGCCATGATTTTCTCGCCAATCGATTTCAAAAAAACGGCGCGTTCTTTCCCGGAAATATTTCGGTAGGAAGCAAATGCGGCATCTGCTAATTCAGTCGCTTTTTGAACTTCCCCGGAAGAGGCTCCCTGAAAGAGAGGTTTCAGTTTTTCTCCAGTTGCCGGGTTCACCGCTTCAAATGTGGTTTCGCTGTCAATGCCTCGTGTGGCTCCTATGATGGATGTGCCTGATATCATATTCTTTTCTTTTCTGAAATGTATGTTGTGTAAATTATTCCCGTCTCAGCTCAATTATTATTCAACCGGATTTTTCAGTATTCCAATGTTATCAATTTCTATCTCTACTTCATCTCCGCTTTCCAATGTAAAATCACCTTCTGGAATAATTCCAGTTCCGGTCATCAAAAATGCTCCATCCGGGAAACTACTCTCCTTAGTCAGCCAATCAATTAATTCCAATGGCTTCCTTTTCATCTGCGCCAAGTCAGTGGAGCCCTGAAAAACAATCCCTTCAGATCCACGATGAATCCGAACTTGGATTCCCGTGCTTTCAGACAATGGTTCTGTGCCGAGCAAAATGCAGGGCCCCAGTCCGGCGCATTGATCATAGGTTTTTGCCTGAGGTAAATAGAGCGGGTTTTCCCCTTCAATGCTTCTCGAACTCATGTCGTTGCCAATAGTGAATCCAATCAGCTTCTTTCTATAGTTAATCGCCAGAGTCAACTCCGGTTCTGGAACATTCCAGGTGGAATCTTTCCTGATCCTCACCGGGACTCCCGGACCAGACACGCGATGCGCTGTTGCCTTGAAGAAAATCTCCGGACGATCCGCATCATAAACTCGATCATAAAAATCTCCACCTCCAGCATCTTTCGATTCCTCCATTCTTGCTACCCTGCTGCGAAAGTATGTCACACCTGCAGCCCAGACTTCCTGGCTTTGAATCGGAGCTTCGGTGAAAGCTTTGCGGATCGTTTCCACTTCTGCTTCAAGAATCGGATTCCCTTTATTGGACCAGGATTGGAATGGTTTCTCAGCGTCCTCACTATTGAACCATTCATCCCATGTCACGTTGTCCAGCAACGCAAAAAGAGTCTCATCATCCTCCTGATATTCCACCAGAATTCCCGGATGTACCTTATAAACTTTAGTCATTATTAATTATCCTTAAATTCAATTTGTTCAGGACTGCAACCGGTAAAGCATTTCTCCCGCTTTTGGAACATAGAGGATTCCTTCAGATTCACGATTCATAAAATCTTCATGGTGAATAGTCGCCGGATCTCTATAACCGAGGTTAATCTTTTTACAAACATCTTCCGGAATCCCAGTCGCCAGCGTGACACGCGCTCTGGGAGTCTCAACCCCGTTTTCGTAAGTTCCTGCCCCGTAAACGTGAGTGCAATGAGCCAGCGCTCCCCATGGATAATCTTTATACTTATCCCACTGCTTCAAAAAGAAATCCCGACAGTGATACCCGACTTCTTCAATAATTTTTCCATGGGTAATACAGACATCATTTATGTGCGGCGCATAAATGATCAGTTCCCCGCCTTCCGCCAAAACCGGTTCCAGTTTGTACATACATTTTCCACCGGTCCAGAGTTCGTCATACATGGCCGGCGAACAGGATAAAATAGTATGGAAAGGTTTGGGTTTATAAACAATGTGCAGTTGACGGGATTGCTCGCTGGCTTCCTGCCATGCGCTCTGTGGATCTCCAAAGTATAATCCAGCTAATTGGGATCCTTCCACGACCATACAGAAACAGGTCTTTTCCATATCCACCATCGCCCCCGCTCGGTCCACTACTTGACGAACCGCAGTCAGTTGTCGTCCAATGATTTCCGGTGTCGTGATCACTGCCCCGAGCCAGTGGAAAAAGTTCAGGATCTGAGGTCCGGCGATACCGGGGAACAGGT
>JAUIHU010000150.1 GCA_030432175.1 Verrucomicrobiia bacterium
CGGTTTTTTTAAAGGTTTGATCCAATTGGCAGGAGCGTTTGTTCACCTTCAAAAGAACAGGCTCAGACCGGCTGGGGCGCTGTTTCGCCTGTCTCGATCTTACTTGTCTAAGTATCCCGACGATCACTTCAAATTGAATCTCATCGGAGTATTCGAATTGATCGAGATGTGGGAATCATCTTTGGTAAAGAGTCCAGGCGCAAACCCGCTGCGAGATTTTGATCCACCTCAATTACGGTTAACGGTCTGAGCGCCGATTAGGCTTTATTTATACGAACTGTTCGTGATTTGTTGAATAACAAGATGGAACAAGAAGAAATTCTAAATCATTTCAGGGAATCCGGCGCATTGCTGGATGGACACTTTATTCTGAGAAGTGGTCTCAGAAGCCGTCAGTTTTTCCAGTGCGCGCTGGCTTTGCAATCCATGCCGATGGTGGAGCGTTTTGGCCGGGATCTAGCAGAATTGGCTCGTGCGGCAGGCGCCGAAACAGTCATTGCTCCAGCGATGGGAGGATTGGTCATCGGACAGGAAGTGGCCCGTCAATTGGGTTCACGTTTCATTTTTGCTGAAAAAGTGGATGGCAATCTGGCTCTCAGACGAGGATTCACAATTCGTCCTGAAGAGAAGATTTTGATTGTCGAGGATGTGGTCACTCGCGGTGGGCGTGTTGCCGAGACGGTTAAAATTGTTGAGGATCTCGGCGGAACAGTGGCGGGTGTCGCCATTCTTGTGGATCGTTCCGGGGGACAAGTGGAATGGAAGTTTCCAGTTTACTCTCTGCTGGCAATGAATGTGGAGACGTTTTCTCCAGACGATCTCCCGGAAGATCTTCAGAAAATCCCGGCCGTCAAACCGGGATCATAATATCTTTCCTGGTTGTCTGTCAGGAGATCAATGGCCACAGCTGATCCCAATGAGTCAGGATCAGTTCCGGTCGGGCTTGCTGACAAATCGGATCTTCCGGGTAGGTTCTTAATGAAACAGGGTCACCAGCGAAGAGCGTAGTTTGAAATCCAAGTTTTTTTGCAGGAACGACATCTTTCTTCATGTCATTTCCGATGTAGAGCACGGATGCAGGTTTTAGATTTAAAAAGGAGGACAAGTTTTCCTTCAGTTTCGCATAAAGAGCTGTATCCGGTTTGGCTATCTTTTCCTGATAGGACCACACACAGAGTCTGGGATCGAACCCGAGATCGGAAATCGCCACTCCGCTCAACGCTTCCAGCATGATTGGAGTGTAAAATTGCGCATTCGACACGATCCCCATGGGCAATCCAGCAGATTTAATTTGTTGAATACAATCCAGCGCTCCAGGCATGACTGCAACTGGATTGATCTTTAATTCAAACTCAACTGAGAACCGCCGAACCCAAGTATCCTTTTGTTCATCGAACGCTGGCCATTCGATCTGATCTTCCTGGATCCAGCCTCTGAAAAGTGAATCCCAGATATCCAGGATATCTATCTCCGGGTATAGAGTTCCTTCTGATTTAGCTTTTATATGAGCGGCTTCAATTGAATATAAATAATCAGAAAACCAGTCTTGCTTTGAATGAATGACTCGCCAGGGAAATTGCGACGATTGCAGTAATTGTGCTAGCTCAACATTGCGGTCCACCTTTTCCACAAAACTGATATCTCCTGCGCCAGAACTGACCAATGTGCCGTAAACATCAAACACAACCGCGCGAATGCCGTCCAGGCGTTTCAGTTCGGGTTGAGTTGGAGGAGGCAGGTTGTGGTAATCATCAAATTGATTGGAAAACAATGAACGTAAGTCCTCGGATTGCATAATTCTGTAAGTCTTTGCAGGAGTCTATCCTGGTAATAAAGCTTCAAAGCGGGTCCAGTTTTCGCCATGTTGATCAACAAAAGAATCCGCCCTGATTTCACCCTGATGCGCCAGAATGATCTCACGAGCTAAACTCAACCCCAATCCGACTCCGCCAATCTGACGATTTCTGGAAGTATCCACTCTGAAGAATCGATCAAACACTTGGTTTCTATCAGTGGCAGCAATGCCAGGCCCAGTGTTGTCAATCCGGAATAGCCATGTCTTGTTGGCGTTGTCTTCTACCAACTCCATTCGAACAATGCCTTCCGGGTGGTTGTATTTAACGGCATTCTGAATGAGGTTACTGAGCGCCCGCTGAATCAGTATTTCATCAGCATGAACCATCGCAGGAGAATCAGGAAACCTGGTTTCAATCCGGATTGATTCGTTCATCACTTCCGCATCTTCTGCCAGCATTTCCACCATATCCCTCAACGAAACATCGGATGGAGTCAGCTGCAACCTGCCCGAATCCGCTTGTGCTAATAGCAACAACTTGTCCACCAATGATTTCAATCCCGATGTCTCCTCCAGAAGATGTAAATAAAATCCCTGCTCTTCGCTGTCCGCTTCAGCTTTCTGAACAGCCGCTTCAATCTGCCCCTGAAGAATTGCCAATGGAGTTTTCAGTTCATGCGATGCGTCAGCGCTGAACCTCGAAGCCTGCGCAAAGCTTTTCTGCAATCGATCCAGCATCTGGTTAAAGACATCGACCAACCGTTGCATTTCCCTGTCATGCGCCTGGGCTGTCAATCGATCATGTAAGCCCTGCACTGTAATGGACTCCATCCGCTGCGTAATCTGTTCCACTGGACGAATCGCTCGGTGAGAGATCCACCATCCACCCATTACCGCCAAGCCCAAAACTAATGTGGATAAAACGATGAACCCCATCCTGACTTCCCAAAATGGATTTCGATATGCATCCCAGCGCGCAGCCAACGCCAACTGACGATCTCTGTCCTGAATCATGCCAACTTTCCATAGAGATCCATTCGCGGGAAGATCAGCAAATCTCATTTCAGAAAATCCATTACGCCCTCTTCGGCCTGGACCAAAGCGTTGGAAATCCGGACGTCCCGGACGACCTGGCCCCGGTCCGAAATCGCTGTCCCAAATCTCTGGTTCCTGCTCTGGATCCCAGCGTCGACGTGGATTTTCAAGGCGTCCTCGGCGCGGAGGCCTTTGTGCATCAAATGATTGCCTTTCAAGATCCCTGGTCCGCTGATTGAGCGCTGGGAAAGGTCCCATTTGTTCACGAGCCAAATCATCCGGCCAATCTTCTGATTGATAGATTTGATTACCTGCTTCATCCCAAACCGTAAACACAACTGGGGGCGGCGGCGGCTCATTGACTGCTCCCTCTCTCGGTGGTCGGCGCAACATTGTGAACTCCTCGATTCTTTGCCAGAACTCAGGATTGCTTTGAGGAACGCCAAGCAATCTGGGTCCAAGAATTCTTAAATCTGACTCGAACCTTTGACTCATGGCTTGTCCGGTCATTTTCCATAAGCCAAATCCAAAAATCAGCAAAGCGGCGCCACACAAAATTGTCACCAGCGCTGCAATGCGTACCCGAAACGACCTCAGGAATCCAGGTGTTGGTACTTTAAATCGCATGCTTAATCATAATTCTATAAAAAGACCGTATAATCAGTCTGTTTAAAATATAGTATTTCGTTCCATGTACCAAAGTTCACATCACTTAAAACTCGATCTTCAGCCAACAGTCATCTGAGTTTGAATCTTGTTTATCGCCAATCATTTAACGCGGTTTTATGCTTTTATAAAAAAGGCATTAATCCTTAACATGATAGTCGCATTCGCTAAATGAAATCAAAAGAAATAGCTCATCATCACGACTGACTCAAGACTGGGTCGGCTACCGGAAGAATGGCTTAAAAACTGGCTAACCTGCCTGTCCAGGGATCATGGATCATGGCTTGGAAGGAATGGAATCTGAATCTCCTGGATTCATGATCAATGGAACTCGACTCAGATGTCAGCCCGCCTTTAATCCCAAATGAGAACCTTGGGACGTCGCATTGGAGGTTTGTAAAATAACCGAAAATCCAGTTGTTTCAACTCAAATCTCAAGAGCGATATCCTTCTTTGCGAATGATCTATTCTATCTTTCCCCCTTTCTCTCAATAAAATTTGGGTGTGAGACATCACCTATTTACTATTTTACTATAAAATCCAGTGAGTTTTTTGTATTTCTCAAGATTGTTACCAATTGATAAACTTACATATAATAAGTTTATTTTACGATCTCCCTTGCCGAATTTCAAATCGCTGAGAGCTGCTCCAAATTTTTCAATTTTGTGAATACAATTAAAACTTCCCGGGGTTCCTGTAAGGATCTCAGCATAAGTTTGATAACAATTATTAAATCCCCAAAATCTAACTTTGTTGTTTTCTTGTTCATACTCAACATATTTTTTAACATTGACTAAAGAATATCCAGGAGACTTGATTAAAGGAGTGAAAGACATTCCTTTCCCTTTTGCCTCTTCCCATGCTTCAATAAATTTATCAGAAGCAATCATATAACCATCTAATGTATATGATAAATCAAATTTTTTTAATTTTAAAATTCGGATTACTCGAAAGAGGGTCTGATTCCCCGCTCCTTGGGGCGAAACGTGTGGTAGAGTAAAAGGATGGGTGAGCACATAATTAAGAGTCATAATAAAACGTTACTGTTGTATCACTTGGTGTTTCCCAGCAAGTACAGAAGAAGAGTGTTTATCAGAGAAGTAGAAGAAACACTGAAAGAAGTATGCGTAGGAATCTCAGAAAGGTACGAGATAGGATTTTTATTGGTAGGTAAATACAGCCGATTGATACCGCTTAGTTTGTCAGCGGATTTCTGAAATTAAGTTGGTATTGAATTTCAGACATTCATTTCGGATTGGCATTCCGACAGTCTCTTCAGTGTCCGAGCTGCCTCCATCAGATTCTGAGCTTGAGGACTATCGCTCAGTACTCGGAAGACCACCCGCCTTCCTTGCTCCAATACTTGAACCGGAATGCGGATCCAACGTCGTTGAGTTTCAATATTGAAAGCAAACAAGCCGTATGCGATTCGCAAACGACTCGTGAGATAATATAGGATACCTGCAAATGAAATGTAGTTCAATTCAATCCAGCGTATGAGAGAATTACTTGTGACTGGAGTACATTGCAGTCTGAACCAGATTTGGTAATGCTGCATTTTGAAGTACCAGACGGTCTTTGCTGCGTTGTTTCAGCTGATCCCATTCAACGACGACTTCTCCTTTGCGGCGTTGAGCCCATTCTCCAATAAGCTCAAGAGTTGCATGGTCCGCATACACCAAAGCTCCCAGATGAATGTGAACGTCTTTGTTGGAGTCAATCGATTCCAATGCTTCAGACATTTTTGGTATTTGAATGAATGTAGCTGCTCCCTGGAAAGCTAAATCGATACGGTCTTCTTCCTGGTTGTCGACAGTAACCACTTCCAGCCTCACAAATGTGTAAAGCAGGCGAGCAAGTGAAAGGCCGAATCCAATTAAAACACCAGTCAACAAATCTGTAACCACAATGGAAACCAGCGTGACACCGTAGATCACCGCCTCCATTTTTCCAGCTTGCCAAAGCTTTTTCATGGTCTTGATATTGACCAGTTTATAACCGGTAAACACCAGAACCGCAGCTAATGAAGATGTTGGGATGAGTTGAATCACACTTGGAACCAAAACCAATAATCCCACCAGCCAGACTCCATGTAAAATCGCTGACATTCGGGTTTTAGCGCCGGCTTCAACGTTGGCTGAACTCCTGACGATAACCCCGGTAATTGGTAGCGCTCCCACCACGCCGCAAATGGAGTTGGCAATCCCCTGCGCGAAGAGTTCCTTGTCATAATTAGTGCGGACCCCATCATGCATACGATCCACTGCCGCCGCACAAAGCAAAGTTTCAGCGCTCGCGATTAAAGCGAACCCAAGCACAGTCCCCCAAAATGCTGACGTTTTAAAAATGTCGCCTTCACCGAAAACTGGAACATTTAACCCTCCCAGCAAATTATCCGGCGCATCCACAAATTGTATCGGCAAAGTAAAGGCGCCAGCGACCACGCTAGCCAATACAACGGCTACTAATGGACCAGGAACAGCATAGAGTTTTTTAGGTTTAAACTTGGCCCAGAGGGCAATGGTGGCAATGGTCAGTATCCCGATAAATGCCGCTAAATGATGGGCTGATCCATCCACTGGAAAGATACCTTTTTGAATCGCTTCCGGAATGGAGAGAAAGTTTTGTATACCGTTAGATCTCGGCGCATCATCCACCATCACATGAAACTGGGAACTAAAAATCAGAGCGCCAATTCCGGCCAACATGCCCTGAATCACTGCTGGTGAAACTGCCTGAAACCAACGTCCAATTTTCAGCGCCCCAGCTGCGAGTTGAATCAATCCTGCGCCTAATACAACCCAGCCCAGATTAGCTAATCCAAATTTATCAATGAATTGCCAGACCAAAACAGCTAGCCCTGCCGCCGGACCACTCACCTGCAATGGGGAGCCTCCAATGACTCCGACAACCAGACCTCCGACTATACCGCTGATTAATCCCAAAGCGGGTGGCGCTCCCGAGGCAATTGCTATTCCCATGCAAAGCGGAAGCGCTACCAGAAAAACAACCACCGAAGCCAGAAGGTCCTTAAAGAACGTGTCTTTATTATAATTTGACATATAACCTGCAAAAGAGATGAATTAAGCAAAACAGGAAAAGTGAAGCGAATCTTTTAAACACCACTTTTCCTGTAAGTCAGATCGCATTTTAAAAATGCCTTGCAATCAAGCAGCCATCGTATCCAGCCGTTCGTGAGAAACAAATTGATTGGATTTAGAATCGTACACCCGGATGGATGCAGTTTCTATATCCATAACCCATCCATGAATTTTCAAATCTCTTTCCTGAATGGCTTCTTGAATGAAAGGTAAGTTTTTCAGATTGATAATCTGCTGTTCGACATTTGCTTCAACCAAAGCGTCTAGCTTGCTTTGCGAACCTTCCTGGTTTTTCCATTCAAGTCTATCTAATGAAATTTTTGCTTGAGATACCCATTCCGCAACATGATGACAGGAGCTGCAGGCTTCCGGATTTAAAACCCCCTTCATTGCCCCGCAATCACTGTGTCCGCAGATGATGATATGCTCGGTTTTGAGTCCGCTGACAGCAAATTCCAAGGTGGCTATCTCTCCATGTGAATGATTTAAATCTCTGGGAACCAGGTTGCCAGCATTTCTAATCACAAAAAGATCGCCTGGTTTGGTTTGTGTTAATTCGCACGGGTCAATACGAGAATCACTGCATGTAACTAATGTGACTTTTGGACTTTGCCCTTGGGCTAACGTGCGATATCGGATCCGGTCTTCCTGACTGAACTGCTTTTTAAAACGACCGTGTCCTTCCAATAATTGTTGATATGAAGCCGAGTGAACCATGTAATAATGGTTAAGCCTCAGCAATAATTTCGTCGAATTGAATTTTTTCCTATGAATTCATAGAAAATTTCTATTTTAGTAAATCCCATGGAATGGTTGAATTATCACCACCTTTATTATTTCTGGATGGCAGCTCGTGAAGGAGGAATTGGTCGGGCCAGTCGCGTTCTGAATTTGTCGCAGCCTACGGTAAGCGCGCAAATCCGCACATTGGAGGATCAGTTAGGCGAAAAATTATTTGTCCGCCGCGGTTCCCGCCTGGACCTGACAGAGGCCGGACAACTGGCATATCAGTACGCTGATGATATCTTTAACCTCGGAAGAGAGTTTATGCAAACAATTCGTGGTGTCGGAGTGTCACGGCCAAACTGTTTGCGTGTTGGAATCTCGGATGTTCTGCCTAAACTTGTGTCACATCGATTGTTAGCCCCTGCACTGGAGTTAAAGCCTGCAATTCGTCTGGTGTGTGAGGAGGATAAAACCGAAAAGTTACTGGCAGACTTGTCAATACAAAACCTGGACCTTGTTCTGTCGGATGCGCCTATTGGAGGAGCAATGAAAATCAAAGCATACAACCATTTACTAGGAAACAGTGGAGTTTCGTTCTTTGCTTCTCCTTTATTAGCTGAAAATTATAATCTGCGGTTTCCTAAATGTCTGGAAGATGTGCCTTTTTTAGCGCCTGTGGAAGGTTCTCTTTTGCGCCGCTCTATTGATTATTGGTTTGAGAAAAAGGAAATCACTCCAAATATAGTTGCCGAGTTTCATGACAGCGCATTGATGAAGGTTTTTGGCATGAAGGGCGCCGGTATATTTGTGGGCGCCAGTGTGATTGAAAATGATATTAGCAAAGATTTCCGGGTTAATGTGATCGGGAAGACCAAGGAGATTCGGGAGACATTCTATGCCATCACTATCGAGCGCAAATTAAAACATCCTGCTGTGATTGCTATTTCAGAAAATGCACGAGCCAATTTGTTTTCTTGATTTGTAAGTTAATTCAACTCTTAAGGTAAGTTTTTATATATAAATCTGACCCAGTTTTGATGGGTAATATTTTTTACATCCTGTTCGTTGTAACCTCGTTGTTGCAGGATACTGAAAATCGAATTCAGATCGCTGATTGATTTGAGGTCTTGCGGAGTTTGTTCATAGCCAAACGCGCCATCCAAATCGCTACCCAGACCAGAGTATTCAGAACTACCAGTGATCTGCGAAACATGATCAATGTGGTCCACCCAATTCTGCAGAGTGATTCCAGCAGCTTCAGGAGTCGTACAGCCCCTTACCCAACCTTCATACAACATCCACCCATCCAGAGCGGACCCAATTACAGCGCCACGCTGAGCGAGTTTACGTATCTGACGATCTGAAAGTTGTCGTTGATGTTCTTGTCCATGGCCTCCTGGAAGGCCTCGAGCTCCTCTGGGGTGGGGTCGGGGGGCTTCTCGGGGTATTCGCCGTTGGCGTCGGGCATGCGCTCGGCCTTGGGCTCCTCGACCAGGGCCTGCGCCGTCTTCGCGCCGATGTAGGCGACGCTGCCCAACAAGACCAGGGTGGAGAAGAGCATGGGACCTTCGCGCCGCGGGCGCGTCGTGGAG
>JAUIHU010000151.1 GCA_030432175.1 Verrucomicrobiia bacterium
AGGCTGGTATGTGTCAGGCCTTTGGCCTTGGGAAATTTTTCTGGCGCCCTTCTTTAATCGCACCCGGTCTTTTTTACATGCTTACCAAAAAACTCTTCCCCAGCTCAGACTCGCCGAGCTGGGGCTCGGCGGTCCGGGGTTTACTCTTCAACGACTCTGAAGAACTCGGACTGCAAGGTCCAGTCTTCTGGTAGCTCTATAATGAAGGACGCGGTTCCTGTTTCAGCGTTCATCTCTGTCATCTCTATTCCTTCGACAGCGCTGAATGTTTCTAAATCCAGACTGTGTTGTAGTGTATAGTTTTTGTCCGAATCTGCCGGGAAGGTGATTTGTAATGTGCGGGATTCTATAGATACGGAGATTTCAAAATCAACTTCCGGTTCTAAATCCGGATCAAAGGCGAGTCCGCCCGGATCACGGATGAAGCGGTTGGCGATCAGGTCGAGATCTCCGATTTGGCCGTCGGTCAGGGTGACGGTGACTCGTTTCCGGTCGAGTTCAATTTTAGCATTATCATAACAGATCCATTCGAGTTCACCTTCTTCAGTTTGTCGGACGAGTTTGTAATAACAGTTCACCTGATCTTCAAATGCGTCAGGGATTAGCAGACTGAATGTTACCGTGTCTCCGGCTTGTTCAACTTCGAGTTCTACTGTCATCAATCCAATTGGAAATATAATGTTGGCAGGTGGCGGCGCTGGTGATTGATCAATGGGTAATCCCTTGACCTGCCGGATAGTGACTTCAGTGTCTACTTGTTGCGGCGCTACTGCAATGGGTAGAACCGGACCCAGCTCGCCGCTGATCGGAAAGGATTGCACGGCTGTGACCAGTGTCTCATTAATGTCCGGAATTCCATTTTCGTTGAAATCTCCATCTCCGGTGACGCTCTCTTCCAACGCTTCCGGAACTCCATCCCCATTGGCGTCTCCTGGAACAAATGCAAAGCAGTTGGAGTATTCAGATGTGCCTCGATTGACCACTGTGACTGTCGTGGAAATGTTGTCCTCACCTCCAATGGATTCCAAAGGAAGATCCAGCGTCATATTCACAAAGCGCTGTTGCGCCTCATTCAGCGTAAAGGATTGTGATCCAATAAAGGTTCGGCCCTGGTCGCAGTTGATGTCTCTCGGGTTGATGAGACTGTTCTGATCTATTCTCCGGGATTTAAAAACTTCTATAATATAATCAGTTCCAAGCTCCAGTTGATCTGCAGTGATCGCCAGGTCAATGTCCAGTTGAGCGCCATCATGAATGACTGAACGCAGCACTGGAGGTTGGATTGCATTATTGGCGCCTTCCAGCAATTCGATCCCGGCCAGATTTCCGAACATGGAGTTTTGTGACACTATGTGATTCAGTCCATTGACGATCTGAATACAAACGTCGTTAGCATTAAAAATATTGGGGAATGGGAGGGATTCTGATCCACCAATTTGATGTCCTTCTCCACCTTGAATAACAACGCCTACACCACCGCTTTCAAACCGGTTTCCTCCGAGCAAAGCAATCGCTCCATCAGGCTGATTTTCCAAAATGACACCGACCGGTTCATCAACAAATCGGTTTCCTGCAGCGCCTTCACCTCCAATTAAAATCATTCCTGATCCCGGTCCCACAGCTGATTCCGGATCCACTTTCAGAGCCAAGCCAGCGACTCCATTCGGGAACGGTGAACCAAAAGTGTTTCCTTGGATGCGAATCGGCTCCTCAGCCTGGATATTCATCAAATGTAAACCAAACTCAGCGTTCGCTCCAAAGATGTTCCCTACATCCGAACTGGAGCCACCCACAGTAATATTCTTGGATACTCCCTGAATCACCAAGCCACTGCCAATTCGAACCTCACCAGTCACGGAGCCATTGGGAACCGGCGCTTCATTGGAGAAAATCCCAAACCGGTTCTGAGTCAGGACAACATCTGAGACATTCTCAAGCTGCGCTCCTGTGAAGTTGGCGCCGAAGACATTATTCTCGATCCTGCCGTGCTTGACCCCTTGGACCGATAAGCCGAATCGATTTCTGAATTCTTCCCCTTCCTTGTTGACTCCAAAGAAGCTGTCACGAATCACAAATCGTTCGCCGGAAAAACCTTCCGGTATCTGAAATGCATTATCTCCAGTGGCTTCGACCAACTCCAAACCAATCTCACCCGCTTGTAGAAATTGGCAGTCAAAGATTTCCACCCTTTCGGCAACACTCACTCTCAACCCTTTATCTTTGAACAATCGAAAAACGAATCCCTCCATCTCCAGATGATTCGCGGCAAGATCCAATCCCGTATCACCCACGAAATTTCCAAAAAACTCGACTTCTTCATTCACCTTCAGCGCTTGTTCAGCAACACCTGATGCAATCAATGCAGTACGCACTTCTGGAGAAAGATCCAGGCCTCCACCTATTTTAACATTCCTGGGAGTCGTCAGGCTGATCGTTTCTTCCAGGATAATTTGAGGAAGTATGTCTGTGGTTTCTTCCAACTGAAAGAGTATCTGAATGGTATTGTCTTCAATCTCATCGATTCGTTCAATCTCTTCAAAGGCAGCTTTCAATGTAGCTTCCGGCGCTCCATTCTCCAGAACATTCCCGGTCAGATTCAATCCGTCATTCGGATTCGCATCCCCCGCAGCGCCTGGTGAATTGACAATAAACTGAATGAGTAGATCAGATGCTTCCGAAGTATTTCCTTCAGCATCAGTAACCCAGGCGGTGACGGGTTCTGAGATAGCTTCCAACGGAATGGCAAACACACCCAACCCATTACCGTCTGTGTTAAATTCCGCTCTGGGTCCGACTTCATTAAATTGGGTAAACAATTCAATTGTGTAAGTTGTATTTGGGAGACTTTCCAGTGAACCCAACAATTGCAATCCGCCTTCTTCAGCTCCCCTCAATGTATAAAGCAACAACTCAGGTTTGTTAATCAGTCGATTGGGGAGTCCGTCCGGCGCTGATGTATCATCATCATTAAGAGTTGGAACGGCCGGATTGGCTAAATCAAAATCCAGGTCCACCAGCATTCCTGAAAAAAGGGCTTCTATTTTGTTCCCGATGACTGTGTTGCGATCACCGGAACTAACACCGACTCCGACTTGCCTGTCATCGCTGAAAGGAGCTTCTGATTTTGACATTCCTTCGAAAACGTTGCTTTGATCCGGCTCAGTCCCGCCAATTAAATTCTGGCTGGATTCCTCAGTAATCAACACTCCGACTCCGCATGCAAACTTGTTCCCCTGAATTATTGTTCCCGTCGTTCCGGCGCCTTTCAACTCAATGCCTATCGTGTCTAAAAACAAATTATCTTTAATAATGGTATCAGGAACATTCTCCAACAGAAGGGTTCCAATTGTGTTGCCAGTGATGGACGTTTCCGCAGAGCCGGCCCCGATGATTTGAACTGATTTAAAATCATTCGAGTTCTCTTCATTGCCAACCACACATCCCGCTGAATCTTCAATGACCAGCCGATCTATATTGTTGTTTTTCAGAAACTCAACGGCGCCATTGGATTCGACGCGAACCTCGACCAGGCCACAGTCTTCCATCAAAACATCTCTGGCTTCAGAAATGATCCATCGCCCGGAAGAGCTGATCAGTGATGAGATCCGACTCGTCCCGGCTCCGGCTGAAATCCGGAATAACTTCTCCTCTGCGAAAGATATCTTACGCAGTGAACCCAGTATGTCCGCAGGACCACTCAGTTCCAGGTCTTGTGCGATTTCAATGGAGACCTCATCCGGCAGATCAAAGCGGATCTCCACCTTTTCGTCTGCCGCATTGGCAAACTCAATCGCGGCGCGGAGCGTTGTCTGGATTCCGGGAGTTTCCAGGTCCACGTCCGCAACATTGTCATTGGGATCCGCGTCCGATTCATCCGAAGCCAGATTCACCACTAGGCTGACATCCTGATTCAAAAATAGTGGCAGCGGATCTTCATAACGAGGAATCACACGTAACAAATTGGGCTCATCCTCAAACCCATCACCGTTTGAATCCACCCCAAATGAATCATCCCAGAAGTTGCCTCCAAATGTCGGACCATCCACGATATTTCCTGTCGGAGGCGGATTTTGACTGACAAAAATATTGTCACAAAAGTTTTCAGCACAATGTCCATCTGCATCAAAATTGACACCAGGGATCACTTCCACTCCGGTATCAAACTCACGAGGCAATCTGAATATGTTATTAAAGATCTGATTACCACTCAGCGGTTTTTCCTCACCTCCAGCAGAATGTCCATGGAAAACCAGATTGATTCGGTTCAACTCTACTATGTTTTCTGAAAAGATATTGTTATTTGCAAAACGCAATTCGATTCCGCGATTGAAACCGGAAATCAGGTTATTTGTTATTTGGTTTTCCGAAGTGTCCTGTAGCTCGCTGGAAGAACTTAACGGCCCCACACGAATACCTGTCGATGATCCAGTTCCGCTCAATCCCAAAGCAAACCTGGTTTTAACTATATTATCTCTGATGGTGTTGTTACTTCCATAAACTTGAATATGATTGACGATGTTATCTGAAACTCTGAAATGATGAGTTGGATCGTTCTCCGGATCACCTATGAGAAGCTCTGCAACAAAACTATTCGATATTCTGGATTGATTATCCGCCTCGGATTGAATCAGCGCAGTCGTGTTCGGTAATTTAGATTCTGCGAACGTGAGACCCGTATCTGTGTGTCTGGACAGAATCTCTAATCCTTGTCCATACTCAAGACCGGCAAAGCCAAAAGCCGAATCTGCCAATTCCCGTTGAGTGACCTCATCCAGTTCCTGATGGCTGCCATTGTTGACACGAACTCTTAAATTACCCTTGAAGAAAGTTGGATTGAAATTCAGTTCTTCTTCACTTGCATCGGTGACTAAGTTTCCCAATAAGTCAAAAATCCTGACATGCAACTGTGTTGAACTGTTGGAGGACAAATCACCGGTTAAACGTAGGGCTACCAGCCCGGTTCCTTCATCGGGTAATGGATCCGCTTCACTTAGTATTTGAACATTATAATTGGCGCTATGATCTTCCTTAACTTTATTCCAGAGAATATTATAATCTGTGTTTCGGACCTCAAAGATGAAGGTATCATTTCGAAATACACAATTTTCCATCAAACAAAGCGGAGACCGTTCCTCATCCTGTCGGGACAAACTGATCTCATCCAGATTTTCAAAGAGCGTATTGGAAGCGTTGAGATTTCCGCCCACCATCAGAATTTCGGCCCGTGAAAGACTGCTGTCTGGTTCGAGAGATTTGACGACAGCGTCTTTGATCCTGAGCGTCACCCCCTTATGCACATCCAACCTGCCATCCAACAACACCTCTCCCCCTTCCCACGTCACTGTGTAATCAGACTCCTGAGTTCTTAATTCACCCACCACATGAGCCAGAGTCCCGGTCATGGATTTCTCAAAACTCTCTGGATTCAGTAGTGCATCTCCTTGCAGGAAAGACGCCGCCTCGTACCTGAATGTAAAAGTCAATTCCTGCCCATTCGGCAATCCATCCATTAATAGTGTATCAAAGAAACTGGCGGCCAATGGAACTGTATCCCCTGTTACTGGATGCGGAGCAGTAAACTGTCCTGTAGCGCGATGATTATATGTTTTCGTAAAGAAAACCTCTTCGCCGGAAGAGACTTCCACAACTCCATCCAGATATTGAAATCCATGAGAGATAAACGCCTGCACTGCATTTCTTCCCGAATAGTTGACTGAAAATCCATCTCCGCTCGTCACCTGCGCAGAAGATGACGCGGCGTTGAAAAGCATTGGAACTGCAACCAGAGTTGAAATAATTAAGCCCGGGTAATGGTGTAGTTTCATTCCACAACGTTAGAGATATAGAATGAAAGATATTTTGCAAAAAATGCGAAAAAGGAATGGGAAGGAGAAAACGTTGTCTAAATTCAAACCTGCGCTTTACCAGTCATTATTGGAACACAGATCTGTATCGTCAACGGCATCAACCCTCTGACAATCTGCATCCAAGGTGGAGAGAGCATGAGTTGGACCGGGTATTCGTCCAGGACATATTCAAGACGTGGCTGGTATCCGGAGAACGGAAGCCATCCATATATCATTTGTTTCCAGGCGCGATCCAAAGCGCCAATATTACCGTGAATCGACGCGACAGCTGTAGAACCTGCATCTATTTTCCTGATAAAGAATGGATCCAGAGGAGCTTCGTTCAGTGAATTGGGCAGTAGAACAGCGCATTCGTATCGATAGCTGGGATTGGGTTGATCGCTCCAGTCATCGAACCAAAGTCCGAAAAACCTGCACTGGATCAAATCTATTCCGGGTTGTTGTTTGATCCATTTCAGCAAGGAGTTCCAGGGTTTGGTTAAACCGGACACCGGACCATAATAGCGCAAAGCAACAACCTCCTGATCCGGCCAATCTTTAATTCTCACGGTTGGAGCCGGGATGTCATTCAAGGTTTCAGCATTCTCTTTTATACCTTTCTTTTCCCGCATGAATGAACGGAGAAAAGGAACCACCGACTGATCATTACGGAAGGCGCTGGGGGATTGCTGGTAAAACTTTTGAAACGCCCGGGAGAAACTGGCCTGGCTGGTAAAGCCAGCCGCCAGACTAACCTCCTGCAGCTGCCAGTTGGAGAACTTGAGATAATACGCAGAGCGCTCCAGGCGCAGACGCAAGTGATGCTGTTTGACCGTTTCACCCACCACTTCCCGAAATGCGCGCTGGAAATGGAACATCGACATGCCAGCATGACGAGCCAGTTCAGAAATCTGGACCGGTTCATCCAGACGCTGCTCCAGATAATGAGCTGCGCGGATGATGGCCCGGTGATTGGCCCGATGCGTGGTTTCCTTCTTTCCCAGACTCATGATGGTTGAAGCAGTGCATTCATAGTTAATCAGAACGCCAATCCTACTTCAAACCCTTCAAGAAATTTGGCAAATCCTGCCAAATTCTCAATAATTGCTGAAACTGAGTTTGGATCGTTTTCTCGTTGAGTTCCAAGGCTGTCGGGACTCCTTTTTTGAATCAAGATCTCTAAAGAAGATAAATTGATATCTATATTTAACATACAAAACTCCCCTGAATCCCGTTGGGATTCAATCTATTTCATGGTTACAATTTTTTGGTGTCAAAGATTTAAAAGGGGCGTGATTAAATTCGGGTGGCCTCCTTGGACCACCGAGCTGGAGCTCAGCGTTCTCAGGACGACAACATTTCCCAAGCTGGTCACAAAAACGTCATCAAATAATCGGAATCATCACATCCTGAACAATTTAGAATAACGACAAGATCCCTTTAATCGTAACACAAATTCTACAAAAATAGCTATAAGGTTAAATAATCGAAACCGCAGCTGATGAGGATTGATCTTCCCTTCAAAAATCCCTGAATTCTACCCGTTACGCGTCACTACGACGCTAAAACTGTTTCAATCAAAGATTCAGAAATTACATGATCCAAAATCACCAATTGAAGAGCAACCGCTCTGTTGGGAGGTTCTCCAATCTGATGTCCAAAGCCTGCCAGTCCGCTGTTTTTGCTGGATTGTTCTGCGCTGTTGCGGCCTCTGGCGAGGGAGATCCCCAACCTGAACTGTTTCATTTACAAATCCTGCACAGCTCGGATAACGAATCCGCTTTTCAGGATCCAAACACTCTGGAGCCCAAAGTCCTCCATTACTCAGCTTTAACTGCTGGACTCGAGGAGTTGGCGGCCAGAGAAGGCTGGAACACGCTTCACCTCACCGCCGGGGATCACACCCTTCCGGGATTGTTTTATGAAGCTGCGGCTCAAGTAGAAAGTCTGGGAAACCCTGGTCTGGGTGACATTGCGATTTATAACGCTCTGGGTCTGGACGCCAATGGTGTTGGCAACCACGAATTCGATGGTGGCCTGGATGATTTCGCTCGCATGTTGAATGCAGCGGATTATCCGTTCATTTCAGTCAACCTGGATTTCTCCAACGCGCAAGTTGGCGATGGAATTCCTGCTGTTGAAATCGGTGAAGATGCGCTGAATGTTAACGAAGTGGCTGGGAAAGTCGTTCGCAGCGCTTATGTTGAAATCGAAGGTGAACGGATCGGTTTGATCGGTCGTTCCCCTGCTGATTTCTTCAACGTGATCAGTGATTCGGCAACCACCATGCCGGGTGTTGATTTCATCGGTGGCCGGAATCCTGACGATAACCAACCTTTGGTTTCCGCTTTGGGACAAGTCCTGGAACAAGTCGATTTGCTCAAGCAAAAAGGTATCAACAAAATCATCCTGCTGGACCACGCCCAGGACTTCACTGGCGATCCGCTATCAGCATCTTCATTGCGCGACATTGACATCGTTGTCGCTGCCGGTTCCACCGGGTTCATGGGAGCTGACGAGCCGAACGGACCTTTCAATCTGCTCCGTGAAGGAGAAGAAGCGAATGCTGATTACCCAACTGTTCGAGAAGACAGCGAAGGCAATCCTGTTCTGGTAGTGAACAGCGATCAACTTTATGCCTACATCGGACAATTGATTGTCAGTTTCAACGCAGACGGTTTGATCGAATCCATCGACGAACGGAGCGGTCCGATTGCCACCACCGAACAAGCTGTGAATGCTTTGCGTGAGTATCTTGAGCTGGAAGAACTGTGGCCGATCGCGGGTGTGCGTGAGGTCTTCGAAGCGTTGACAAACACACCTTTGATTCAGGAACAACTGGAAGTCGTCGGGGAAACCAGATTTCCTTTAAATGGAGAACGCGCCGCTGTCCGAAGCCGGGAAACCAATCTGGGACGGATCGCAGCAGATTCGACACTCTGGTTCGCTAGACGCTATGCGGTTGAATCCAGCCTGGGTATCCCGGTTGACATCGCTCTGAAGAACGGTGGTGGAATTCGTGAAAACATTCTTGGTCCGAACATCACTCGTCTTTCTGTGGGTGAGGC
>JAUIHU010000152.1 GCA_030432175.1 Verrucomicrobiia bacterium
TCGTTTACTGGCATGCCGTATTCTCGAAGAATTTTTTTAGATTCAAATTCCGGAAGCGCGCTGGATTTTCGAACACGACCCGTTTCCAGGACTTTCGACACCATTTCCACTGATTCCGATTTCAACTTAGCCAGATCATTTGGTGATTGATTGGAAGCCTCAACAGAGAGTTTCAATGACTCGAGGTAACTCCCGTATTTCCAAAGATAATCGAACGCCCTCACCGCTGTATCCGGGTATCGGAATGTGGGTATTCCACAGTCATTCAGACTGGACTTTCCGTTCTCAATCTCAGCCCCTCCCATCCAGCAAGCGAGGATCGGTTTGCCCATGCAATCAGCATAAGGTCTCAAACGGCTGGCAGTGGCAGAGGGATCCGTCATGGATTGTGGTGTCAGAATAACGAGAAGCCCGTCCAGTCCAGGATCTTTACTCAAAATTTCAACCGCCTGGGCGTAGCGTTCCGGACCTGCATCCCCCAGAATATCAACAGGATTTCCATGACTCCAAGGTCCAGGCAGGATTTCATTCAATTCCGCTAATGTTTGTTCACTCAGCTTGGCCAGTTTTCCGCCATTCTCAATCAACGCGTCCGTCGCCAGCACGCCAGGTCCTCCCGCGTTGGTCAGAATACCCAGACGAGGTCCTTTTGGAATCGGTTGTTTGGATAATACCTCTGCCATTCCGAATAATTCTTCCACGGTATTCACCTGCAAGGCGCCTACCTGACGGAATGCAGCGGATAACACATCGGCAGAGCCAGCTAGCGATCCGGTATGTGAACTGGCTGCTTTCGCGGCTTCCTCGGTTCTGCCAGCTTTGATAATAATGATCGGCTTTTTCGGCGCGACTTCTCTAGCAGCGTTCATGAAAGACTCGGCGTTACCAATGGTCTCCATGTAAATCACCAGGCTGTCTGTATCTTCATCCTGCCCGTAATAATGGATTAGATCCCCCCAGTCGACATCGGCCATCGAACCAATGGAAACAAATCCGCTGAAGCCCACTTTTTCCTTAAAACTCCAATCCAGAATGGCTGTACAGAGAGCCCCACTCTGACTGAGAAAGGCTACATTTCCGGCCTTGGCCATATCGGACGCAAAAGTCGCATTCAAACCAATTCTGGGTGACATTACGCCCAGACAGTTCGGGCCAATGACACGCAACTTATGCTTTTTAGCTGAATCAAATACCAACCTTTCCAGTTTCAATCCTTCCGGACCAGTCTCCTTAAACCCGGCGGAAATCACCACAACGCCTCTGGCTCCACACACGCCGGCTTCCTCTACCAAAGCAGGAATGGACTTCGCAGGTGTGGCAATGACCACCAGATCCGGCTTGACTGGTATCGATTTCAGATCGGGATATGCTGGACTTCCAAAAATTGTCTCCCGCTTTGGATTGATGAGAAACAACCGGTCAGGCTGCATCCCTGTGATTAAGTTGCGAGCCAAAGCGGCTCCCACACTCTGTGCGCTCTCCGTTGCTCCAACCAAAGCAACAGATTCCGGCTTAAAAATCGAATCTAACTCCATGATGATGAATTATCGGACCTAAAACCAGCCTATTGGAAACCATCGAATGCAACACCACCGATATTGTCCGAATTTGAACATTTGTTGTCTTTCATGAATGATTATAGATGACGTGAATGTTACAAAGTTTGGATATCCAGCATAATCAAGTTGAAAAAACGGCTTAATCGCACGGGAAACGACGATAATGTTGGTTTTTTCTCTTGTTTTGTCTTTAAAAATGGTTTGGTTAATAAAGTCTCTCTGAGATGTTTGATTCAATTGGGAGAATTAAACAAACAAGCCCCCGCTCGACGTCTCGGGCGGGGGTCTTTTTCAAGCAGGCCGAATTGAAAAATCTTCCAGATCCAATTCAAACCAAATTAATTTGGTATTCATTGCAGAGCCTATTCATCGTTTCCAGCGGCCATCAGAGCGAATTGAAGCAAGTACAGGAGTGATGAAACCAGGGCAGCGACGTAAGTCAAAGCAGCGGCATTTAGCACTCGTCCTACATCACGGTTCTCGGAATCAGAAATCAATCCTATCTGAATCAGTTGTCGCCGCGCCCGGGAACTGGCATTGAATTCCACCGGCAAAGTGATGAGCTGAAACAATGCAATCACAGCGAACGCCATCAGTCCAAATGTCGCCAACTTCGCCATTCCCATGAACATCCCACCAATGAATATCCAGGTGGTCGCCGTGGATGCAAATTGTGTCACTGGCACCAACGCCATTCTGGCATGTAAGGGCGCATAGGCGTCTTTGTGTTGTAAAGCGTGCCCGGCCTCATGCGCTGCGACTCCCAGCGCCGAAATGGAGCGTCCGTGGTAGTTCTCAGATGAAAGGACAAGTGTGCGTCGGGTTGGATCATAATGATCGGATAAATGTCCCCCGGTTTCCAGGATTTCTACATCATGCAGTCCGCTGCGATCCAATATCTCCCGAGCCGCTTGAGCTCCGGTCAACCCGGAATCACAAGCAACTTGAGTGAAATGCTTGTAGGTGGAATTCACCTTCATCTGGGCATAGAATCCGAGCAAAATTCCCGGTAAAATAACCCACCAGTATTCCAATACTATAAATGCTAAATTCATTGTCTTAAATTGTATCTGTTCGATTCAAAGAGGAGTTTTTGATTCTCAATCACAATTGATCTTAAACTTAGAACAAACGTTCAAAAAAGCAATAGAGCTGAAACTGAGCCTGTTGAAAAAGAAACAGGCGAACAAACAATCTTGCCTGTTCGCCTCCTCTATATGAGTAATTCCTGATTATTAATTTAAAAATAGAATCAATACCCCAGATTCGGCGCCAACCAGCGTTCCATATCCTCAAGACTCATCCCCTTCCGTTGCGCATAATCTTCTACTTGATCTTTATTGATCTGGCCGACGGCAAAGTATTTGGATTCAGGGTGCGCAAAGATCAGACCACTGACACTGCTGGCTGGCCACATTGCGCAGGATTCGGTCAACTGCACACCGATCCGGGATTCCACTTCCAGGAACTTCCACATCAATTGCTTCTCGGTATGGTCCGGACAGGCCGGGTAACCGGGGGCGGGACGAATACCCCGATATTTTTCGCGGATCAATTCTTCGTTACTCAAACCTTCATCTTTGCCAAATCCCCAGTCACAACGACTGAGATAATGACAACGTTCCGCCATGGCTTCAGCAATGCGGTCCGCCAGCGCCTTGGTCATGATGGAACCATAATCATCATGGTCCTTCTCAAACTCTTTGGCTAATTGATCCACTCCTTCTCCTGCCGTTACGACAAACATGCCGAGGTGATCCATTCTTCCGGAGCTTTTCGGAGCGATGAAGTCAGAAAGAGCCATGTTGGGTTGTCCGGATGATTTTTCACTCTGCTGTCGCAAGGTATGCAGGGTCAGCAATGTCTGGGAGCGGTCAGCGCTTTCATAAAGCTCAATATCATCTCCAACACTGTTCGCCGGATAAAATGCGCGCATGGCCTTGGGATGAAAGAGATTTTCACTGACAATACGGTCCAGCAATTTCTGCGCATCCTCAAAAAGTTCCTTTGCCTTATCGCCAACATAGGCGTCTTCAAAAATCCCAGGATACCTGCCACGCAATTCCCAGGCATGAAAGAAGGGTGACCAGTCGATGTATGGAATGATTTCCTTCAAATCCACTGAATCTTCAACCTGAACGCCAGTAAACGCAGGTTCCGGAATGTCTACTTGCTCCCAATCCGATTGGAACCCTTTGGCTCGTGACTCCTCTATCTTCAGAAACTTCCTGGTCTTGGTCCGCTGTGAATGGGTCTCCCGCAGTTCTTCATATTCTTTCTCAATCTTCTCCAGGTAAGGCCCCTTCAAATCATCACTAAGCAACGAACCAACCACACCGACTGCTCGAGAAGCATCCAGAACGTGAATGACCGGATGTGAATAGTGAGGAGCAATCTTCACAGCAGTGTGCGCTTTACTGGTGGTCGCTCCACCAATCAATAACGGCACATCCATTCCACGTCGCTCCATCTCCTTAGCTACATGCGCCATTTCATCCAGCGAAGGTGTGATCAATCCACTGAGCCCAATGACATGCGCGCCACATTTTTCGGCTTCATCGAGAATTTTGTCACAAGGTGTCATCACACCCAGATCGATGACTTCAAAATTGTTACAACGCAAAACAACGGCAACGATATTCTTTCCGATGTCATGAACATCCCCTTTGACAGTCGCAATAAGAACTTTGCCTTGCGGTTTGTTGGAGCCGGATCGTTTTTTCTCTTCTTCAAGGTATGGCAGCAGATAAGCCACCGCTTTTTTCATCACACGGGCGCTCTTCACCACCTGCGGGAGGAACATTTTACCCGCGCCGAACAAATCCCCGACGACGTTCATGCCGTCCATCAGCGGACCTTCAATCACGTTGAGTGGCTTATCAAATTTCTGTCGGGCTTCTTCCGTGTCTTCATCGATATAATCGACGATCCCTTTAACAAGGGCATGTGAAAGACGCTCTTCAACCGTTCCATTGCGCCAGTCCTGCTTGGCGACTTCTTTCTTGCCCGCTTGCTTGAATGTTTCGGCAAAATCAATCAACCGCTCGGTGGCGTCTTCTCTTCGATTCAATAAAACGTCTTCAACGCGCTCCAGAAGGTCTTTTGGAATTTCTTCATAAACTTCCAGCATCCCGGCATTCACAATTCCCATGTCCATCCCGGCTTCAATGGCATGATACAGAAATGCGGAATGCATCGCCTCGCGAACGGCGTTGTTGCCTCGGAATGAAAAGGAAATATTACTGACCCCACCGCTGACTTTCGCCAACGGCAGATTTTGTTTGATCCAGCGGGTCGCCTCAATGAAGTCCACCGCATAGTTGTTGTGTTCTTCAATCCCGGTGGCAACCGTCAGGATGTTTGGATCAAATATAATGTCTTCAGGCGGGAAGTTGATTTTCTCGGTCAGCAGTTTGTATGTGCGTTCACAGATTTCAACACGCCGCTCATAGTTGTCCGCCTGACCTTTTTCATCAAAGGCCATCACAATGACGGCGGCTCCGTAGCGCTTGATTTCTCTGGCCTGATGCAAAAAGGCCTCTTCACCTTCTTTGAGACTGATCGAATTAACGACTGCCTTACCCTGAACACATTGCAAACCAGCCTCAATCACTTCCCATTTGGAGCTGTCGATCATGATCGGCACGTTGGCAATGTCCGGCTCGGAAGCGATCAGGTTCAGGAAATGAACCATAGCTTCTTTGGAGTCCAACATCCCTTCGTCCATGTTGACGTCGATGATTTGCGCTCCACCTTCCACTTGCTGACGGGCGACTGACAACGCAGTTTCGAAATCTCCGTTCAGAATGAGTTTCGAAAACCTGGGGGATCCGGTCACATTAGTCCGCTCACCCACATTGACGAAATTGGTTTCAGGTCGAATGTTCAACGGAACCAAACCACTTAGACGCATCCACGGTTCCTGCGTAGCGACCTGGCGTGGTTTGTATTCTCGGGTGGCGTCGGCCATGGCCTTGATGTGCTCAGGAGTAGTCCCACAACAACCTCCAAGAATATTCAGAAACCCGCTTTCGGCCCAATCCTTCAGTTGCGGGGCCATCGATTCCGGGGTCTCAGGATACCCGGTAGGCGACATCGGATCCGGCAACCCGGCGTTCGGATAACAACTCACGTAAATCGTTGCGAGTTCAGAGAGTTCCTCAATGTAAGGCCGCATCTCTTCCGGCCCCAAAGCGCAGTTGATTCCAATACTCAACAACGGCGCATGGCGAACGGAATTCCAGTAGGCTTCCACAGTCTGCCCGGATAAGGTGCGTCCGCTTTTATCGGTGATCGTGAAGGAGAGCATCAATGGAATCTCTATCCCTTTGTCTTCCATCAACTTGAGCGCAGCATAAATGGCGGCTTTAGAGTTGAGCGTGTCAAAGACGGTCTCGATCAGCAACACGTCCACTCCACCTTTCAACAACGCCTCCGCCTGCTCGTAATAAACCTCCACCAGCTCAGTGTATGTGGTCGCTCGGTACTCAGGACGGTTAACATCCGGAGAGATAGAACAGGTTCGATTGGTGGGTCCAATGGCTCCAGCAACGTAAGCTTTGCGTCCAGGATTGTCTTTCATTATTTGATCGACAGCCTCCCTGGCCAAACTGGCGCTGGATACATTGTGCTCTTCTACCATGGATTCCATTCCATAGTCCGCGAGAGAAATTCGGTTGGCGTTGAATGTGTTGGTCTCAATAATGTCGGAGCCAGCATTCAAAAACTTGGCGTGGATCTCTCGAATCAGATTCGGCTGAGTCAGTGATAAAAGGTCATTGGCCCCTTTCAGATCGGATTCCCAGTTGGCAAATCGCTCTCCGCGATAGTCAGATTCCTGGAGTTTGTAGGATTGGATCGTTGTCCCCATCGCTCCATCCAGATAAACAATCCGGCTGTCCAAGAGATCCTTCAACTCCTTTCGGACCGCTAAATAGTGATGGGCGTCAAAGGGATTTGAAGGATTTGGTTCGGACTTACCACTGACTGGATGAGAATCTTTTGAGCTGGATGCCATAGAAGGATATCAATCTAGGTTTCTGTAGTGTGATTTCTAATCAATTCAGGATGAGACTAATCGGTTCGGTGAATGGATTCAATTTAAAAATCAATGTATCCGGATTTAAAGATATGTTTTCAAAAACAACGAACTAGCCATTGGTTTTAGATGAAAAAGAGGCAATATATGGAAGTGGACAGGGTTCAATCGCCAAAAAAAACAGATTTTGAAAAATCAACTTACCGTCTTGGATGTCCAGCATGGGCCCATGCTCCCTGGAAAGGTGTCTTTTTTCGAAAGCGGACTCAGTCCAAAGATTTTCTGAAAGAATACGCGCAAGTGTTTGATTCGGTCGAAGGCAACACCACCTTCTACGGTGTTCCCAAGCCGGACACTATTCAGAAATGGGCGGACCAGGTTCCAGAGAGTTTTCGATTCTGTTTCAAATTCCCTCAATGGATCAGTCACCGCCGCCCTTTTCAGTCCGATCCGCGATCAGCCCTAGAATTTTTAAAAACCATGGCGCCCCTGAAATCAGTGATGGGCCCGGTATTCTTGCAAACGCCTCCGGCTCTGGGACCTGAGTCATTGAATGACCTATATCGCTTCTTTTCGGAGTTACCCCGCGATTTCAAATATGCGATGGAGCCGCGTCACCCTGCATTCTTTGAAGCGAACGGAGGTTCCAACGAATTGAATGCAATGCTGAGAGAACTGGCGGTGGATCGGGTCATTTTTGAAACAAGACCTCTGTTTGAAAGTCAGTGGCAAGATGCTGACACCCAGGAAGCGAAAGGCAAAAAGCCAAGACAAACTCCACTGATTGCCGCGACAGCCAACCAACCGATCCTGAGATTAGTGACCAATCTGGAACCTGATATTTTCAATCCGTACCTGGAAAAATGGTCGGATGTTTTTGTGGATTGGATCAAGCACGGAAAAAATCCTTATTTCATGGCTCATACACCCAATGATACCGAAGCTCCTGAACTGGGCCGTAGATTTCAACGACTTCTAAATTCGAAGTTGGATACCTCCAGGAAGATGCCGATTCGAGATTGGCCAGCCGAGACAGAGGAAGGCCCATCAGAAAAGAACCAGCAACTGGATTTATTTGGATGAATGGATAGCGATTAAGCCCAAAGCTAGTTAGCTCCCAGGCAAAAAGAATTCTGAGGGATTAATAAGATTTCCTTTGGACTCAAAGCATGGATTCCCTTATTTTGTGCGCCTGTCCGATAATAAAGGGCAGGGATCTCTTGAATTCGAACTCTGGAACAAACGACCTGACAATTTATGGCGAAGTTAAGTGTTAAAGATCTGAATGCCACCGGAAAGCGTGTGCTGGCTCGTGTGGATTATAACGTGCCGATGGAAGAGAAAGATGGTGAAATGGTCATCAACGATCCTACCCGGATCCTGGCCACATTGCCGACATTGAACCTTTTGATTGAGAAGGGCGCGAAAATCATTTTGACCGCTCACCTGGGACGACCCAAAGGGCAACGTGAGCCGTCGATGTCTTTAAAGCCAGTAGCCTCTAAATTGTCTGAAGAACTGGGTCGTCCAGTGGCATTCGTTGATGAATGTGTGGGAGAAAAAGTCAAAGCGCATGTCGATTCCATGAAGGACGGCGATGTCGTTCTGCTGGAGAATGTGCGATACCACAACGAAGAAGAGGCGAATGATCCTGCCTTTGCAGAACAACTCGCTGCAGTGGCTGACGCATACGTCAACGATGCTTTTGGAGCTGCGCACCGTGCTCATGCATCAACTGAAGGGGTGGCGCGTGTCGTTGCCGCTCGCGGTGGACAATGCGCTGCCGGGTTGCTGATTGAAAAAGAACTTCAATACCTGGGGGATGAACTGGATAAACCGGCTCGTCCATTTGTAGTGATTCTTGGAGGGGCAAAGGTTTCCGACAAGATTCAGGTAATTGACAACTTGTTGAACAAAGCCGACAGCATTCTGATCGGCGGAGCCATGGCCTATACCTTCCGTCTGGCATTGGGACGCAAGGTTGGGAAATCATTGGTAGAAAAGGATAAAGTGGACGTTGCGCAGGCGGCCTTGGATAAGGCTAAAGAAAAAGGGGTTCAATTCCTGCTGCCAGAGGACAACCTGATCGTGGATCCTGTTGAAACCGGTGAGTTGAACAAAAAAGGAAAACCTGTATTGGAATTCCAGAATCCTAGAGACAACGATTCTCTGGATATCCCAGATGAATCTGAAGGTGTGGACATCGGACCGAAATCCATCGCTAAATTCTCTGAAGTGATCCTTGGCGCGAAAACCATT
>JAUIHU010000748.1 GCA_030432175.1 Verrucomicrobiia bacterium
TGGAGGCCCGCCCACTCTGGGGCATTTGGTAGAAACTTTTTGATGTCAGCAGAGTATTTAAAGGTCCCGTCGGTCCATTTGACTTTACGGTTCTTATCATAGGAAAAAATCAGCATCCGAAAGTTCGGCGCCGGAAGCCATCAGTTCTCGGGATTGAACAATGAACCCTCCATCCGCTTCTGAGTATTCATAAGACATAATATCGCGGGAAGGGATTTGATCATCATTTGAGAGAGACCCGGCGCTGCTCAGCAACAGGATTCCGTCATCTCCGGATTTATCAGCGATTTCCACAAGATATTCACCGGTTCCGTTTTTCGTCACGGAAACAGGACCTGCGCTTTTAGCTGCGGTTCCGTCAGCGTTCACATGCGCGCCAATGATGCCGTCAGCATTCCATGGAACATAAACGAACGAAAACGATGAACCATCACGTGCATTGAACAACATCCCGGATTCATCCACTTCACGGTCATCTCGAATGGCAACTGTCCAGCCACCTTCGAAAGGAGTGACACCTGCGTATTTTGTATTGGAAGAACTATCAGCTGGAGAAGCAAACAGCATCCCGTCTTCAGCAGAATCAGCTCCAGGAATCACGACACGAGCCAGTCCATCGTCCCAGAATGTGTCATCATTCAGATCAATCCAGGTGACTGATCCGGAAGGAATCCCAAACCCTTTCGACCCCGATTCAAAGAAGGCGGCGCCGGTTGCAAAATCAGTGGGTTCAGTGGTCGCCACATGCGCGCCTTTCCATCCTTCCAGATAAGGAAAAAAGGCAAGACCCACATTGAAGCTGGCCTCATCTGTTTCACCAATCATTCCCATGACGAGATCCTGAGATCCGTTTCCGGATGAGAAAACCCCATCAATTTGACCGTAGCCAAATCCGGAACGAAATCCGTGAGTAAAATAAGCAACTCCATATTGGGTTCCGACCGGTGTTCCATCACTGTAATTATCGCCATTATCAAAGCCGTTGGCTCGAGTTGTCGCTAAAGCCACACCAGCACGGCGGTCAACGGTCCAGGCATAAGTCGTCGGACCATCGTTGGGAGCCCATTCCAGAAATTCATCCGGTGGGAAGAACTGAGGGTTCTGTGGATCAAACGGTCCGATATTGAAAGCTATGTCCCCTTCATTATGACGGGAGTCAGTCCACGGGATCGGCCCCATGGATGGAAAAGTGACTTTGAGGTCATTGGATCCATCTCCACCCAGTGTAGAATTCGGAGTGACCTCGATATTGACATTGGCGGCTGTCAGGCGATTTGGAAATGCTCCTGGCCCCTGGAAAGGCATTCCATTGGAATCATTACCCTCTGGAATCTGGGGTCTGGGCGCTCCGAATGCAGGAGGCGGTGGGTTGTTCTGGCCTTGTAACCCAATAGCGGAAGCCGCCAAGGCAAGGCAACAATGAAAGCGAGACCACTTCAGCAGTCTGGAATTCAGATTTTTCATTATAATAAGTCGATTATCTGTTTGGTGACCGGTCCATGATAGGGCTTTTTACCTGTAAACAACAAGTTTCTTCCAATGGTCATGGACAAAGAAATACTGAGCCTGCACTGCTGACGCATTCAACCAATGAATCGCGCTGCGCCATCATTTTACTACATCGAAACAGGAATGTAACTTAACCTGAAAGATTCATAC
>JAUIHU010000153.1 GCA_030432175.1 Verrucomicrobiia bacterium
TGTCACGCCCTGGCCGATCAACGCCTTGATTTCTTCTTCACTGATCAGATCCTCTTTAGGTTCTGGAATTCTGAACATTTTTAAAGCTGCCTCCGTTGAAATACTGAGAGCATGAACCAATGGATTGGTCAGCGTGGCCAGTCGTTGCATCGGTTTGGCCAGCCACCTGGCAATGTTCTCGGGGAAAGCCATCCCGATGCGTTTCGGAGCTAATTCGCCAAATACCAGAGAGGCGTATGTCAATCCAAGAGCAATTACCCCCATGCTCAACCAGTCTATCACTCCACTGGGGAATGGCGTATTGAACGATTGCAACCAGGCGCTCAGTTTGGAAGCTAGCGGAGCGGCCCCTACAGCTCCTGATAGCAATCCGATCAAAGTGATTCCAATTTGTACTGTGGATAAAAACCGATTTGGAGATTCTGCGAGTTCCAAAGCTGTTTGCGCAGAACGATCGCCATTTTGGGCTAATGACTTCAAACGATTTTTCTTCGAAGAAATCATCGCGATCTCGGCCATCGCGAAAATTCCATTCAGCAAGATGAAACCAGCAATCAGCGCCAGTATCAGTGTGGTATCCATTATGGCTTTGACATTGTGCGTCCATTAACGTTCGGACTCAGTGGTTGGTGAGTCGCGAACGATTCGTCTAACTTATTGTCCGCTTGTTGGTAATGCCAGTGTGACGCCCTGGTTTTCATGGTTTTCAGGCATATACAAGCCGTTCCCTAATTCCTCAAGCGCCTGTTCCAGATCCGCTTGATCCACTTTTGAGCTTCCAAACCATTGAATCCCGATAATAACTCCGAATATAATTAAGACGACTGCAGCGCCAGAAAGCACACCATTTCGGATCCTTGCTCTTCTGGCCATGATCTCGAAGTCAGACTCCTGAGTTACTTTTTTCCTGGCGACGCCTTTGCGTGGGCTGGCGGCAGCATTTTCTCCTGCTGTTGATGTGCGCTCGGGTTTGGCCTGAAAAGGCGCGTTGGGTTGTCGAACAGGTTGCTGGGTTGGACGGACTGGTTCTGATGGCTTTTTCGACTGCGCTATTTCGTTCGCGGTTTGAAACGGCAGTGAAGTTTGGAGGTCCATCTCTGAAGTTGCGGATTCCGAGCCTGAAAATGGAGATTCGGACTCGCCTTGAGTCGCCAGATCAGAGCTGATGACTTTTTGCTCTGGAGTTATGGCAGGCAGAATTTCAGGAGGAACGTCTTTGACTTGGTCAGGTCCAGGTTGAGGTTCTGATGGAGATTCAGGATTGTTTGTGGATCCAAACCAGTTTTTTCCGCCTGGTTTAGATTTGGTCGCAGGTTTGAACGGACTATCGGAACTGCGGTCGAAAGAGAGCTTTTTCAGAAATCCTCTGGGTTTATCAGGCTCCATTTCCTGTTTCAGCTGTTCCATGGCCTCTTGCTCATTCATCTTGAGCAAACGGACGTAAGTGCGAACGGAACCTCGAGCATAAACAGGCGCGGCAAAAATATCGAAACGTCCAGATTCAATCGCTTCCAGATGATCTGTGCGAATTTTTGTTTCTTCCGCCACCTGAGCCAGACTCAGGTTTTTAGCCTCCCGGACTTGTTTCAACTGTTCCCCTAGTGCAGACATAATTAAAAATTAGATAAACGTGACCTTCAGCGAATCAGGTCGGATAGACGAAATGTGGAAAATACCTGATTCTATCCGGCTGGCCCCTGACCGGCGCTATCACTCTAATATCAGCAATGTTCAGAATGAAGCCGAAAAAACATCGCAATCCCAGGTCCTTCGGCTTTAGTATGGTCTCACTTTCAGAGAGATTACATCCAATCACTAACACTCATGTCAGAAATTAAATTTGGAACCGATGGATGGCGAGCCATTATCGCTGAAGATTTTACAATGGCCAACCTGGAAAGGGTCGCTCAGGCTACTGCTGATTACTGGAAAAAAAATCCACCGGATGTTTCGAATCCAGACCGTGTGGTCGTGGGTTATGATCGAAGATTTCTTTCTGACCAATTTGCGCTGCGAACTGCTGAAACCCTGGCAGGAAATGGATTTAAAGTCACGCTGACAGACTCACCCACTCCGACCCCAGCCGTTTCGCAGGCTGTTGTTGATTTGAAAGCTGTGGGTGGTGTCATGATTACCGCCAGTCATAATCCTCCAGCCTTTAACGGGTTTAAGTTGAAGGCTCATTATGGAGGATCCGCTGAACCTGAAATGTGTCGAGCCGTGGAAGGACTTATAGACCATTCTTCAGTTCAGAAACTTGATTTTGAAACAGCCAGAAAAAAGCGTCTCATCCAAGTCAAAAATATTCGTCCAGCGCATTACAAGGCTATCAAAAAGCGTGTTGATTTTGATCTGATTTCAAAATCCAAACTGAGATTTGCTCATGACGCCATGTATGGGGTCGGAGCGGGTTGTTTCGAGGAACTATTGGATGGATCCACTTGTCAGGTAACGACGTTGAACGCCGAGCACAATCCTGGTTTTGGAGGAGTGAACCCTGAACCCATCCCCAAAAATTACGTAGCCAGCTCAGCGTGGCTGAAAAAGAATCCTCACGATATTTGTCTGGTTACTGATGGGGATGCCGACAGAGTGGGTGGAATGGATGGTGTGGGCGGGGCGCTGAGCACACATCAGATCATTTGCCTTTTGATACGGCATTATTATTTAAACAGAGGTTTGAAAGGGAGGGTCGTCAAGGCTCTGACCGCGACATCCATGGTGGATGATATTTGCAATGACTTCGGTTTGGAGTTGGTCGAGACTGGTGTTGGATTTAAATATATCTGCGCTGAAATGCTCAAAGGGGATGTGATTATTGGGGCTGAAGAAAGTGGTGGAATTGGATTTCAAGGGCATATTCCTGAGCGTGATGGAATACTCGCCGGAATGGCCTTACTCGAAATGCTGGCAATGGAAGGGAAAACAGTGAAACAGCTGATCGGGATTTTGAATCGTAAATATGGATCCCGCAGTTATTCCCGGATCGACACGCATTTCCCATTAGAAAAACGCGGTGATTTAATGGAATTTTGCGCCAATAACGCCCCCAATAAACTGCTGAAATCAACTGTCAATTCCGTTAAGACTTTTGACGGTGTAAAATATCAGGCTGAAGACGGTAGCTGGTTGATGCTGCGCGGATCCGGCACTGAACCGATTCTTCGAATTTACGCCGAAGCGCCAAATGAGGCGGGAGCTGACAAGCTTCTGAAACTGGGGGTTCGAATGACAAAACAGGTTTAATCATCCATCGAACCCCAGAGTATTGTCAGGTTCGAAATTCAACTAATTATGGTTATCACGCTGTTCGCATTCTTTCAATAATGTCGCAAATAAATCATCACCGACCTGCAAGAATCGGAGTTTTGGGGTCAGGTAAGGGATCTAATTTTAAATCCATTGCCGAAGCTTCTATGAAAGCCGATTCTGCTTTTGAAGTTGTTCTGGCGCTGGTGGATCAGCCAAATGCTGGAATGCTGGATCTGGCCAGGGAAATGGGCATTCCATGCGCATATATTGATCCAGGTCGTGCCGGAGCGAGATTGAGTCCGGACGGTGAAAAGAGATTCATAGAGGCATTGAAAGAAGCTGAAGTAGATCTTGTAGCGCTGGCTGGATTCATGCGTATCCTGCAGGGTCCATTCCTTACAGCATTCCCTAACCGGGTTTTGAACATTCATCCTTCACTGCTTCCGGCATTTCCCGGACTCGAAGCTTGGAAGCAGGCTTTGGAATATGGAGTGAAAATTGCGGGCTGCACTGCGCACATAGTGGATCAGGGAGTGGACACTGGTCCGATCCTGGGACAGCGTGCTGTGACAGTCGATGAAAAAGACACAGCTGAGACTCTGCATCTAAAAATCCAGGAACAGGAATGGGATTTGTATCCGGAGATTTTGAAAAAATATTGGATTGGTGGTCTTTGGCGGCGTGAGAATTGAATAAAATTCAGTCAAAAAAAAGTCGCCAATACCAATGAAACATGTCAATTTCTCCGCTCATTTTGTGATTCAATGATCGAATCCAAGTAATAATTCATGGAAGAAAACCGAATTCTGAAACTGGGCCTGCCCAAAGGGAGTCTTCAGGAAGCCACCTTCGAAAAGATGGCGAAGGCGGGCTTCAACATTCGAGTCAGTAGCCGATCCTATGTTCCTTATGTAGATGACAAGGAATTAGAGATCCGCTTGATTCGCGCGCAGGAAGTCAGCCGATACGTCGAGCATGGTTATCTGGACTGCGGAATCACCGGGCATGACTGGGTGAAAGAGAACCATTCGGATGTTCACGAAGTGGGTGAATTTCTGTTTAGCAAGGCGACTCGGCAACCTGCTCGCTGGGTTTTGGCAGTTCCTGAGAACTCACCCATCCAGTCGGTCAAAGATTTGCAGGGTAAACGGATCGCCACTGAGGTGGTGGAATTGACACGCTCTTATTTGAAGGAGAATGGAGTTGAAGCTGAAATAGAGTTTTCCTGGGGCGCCACTGAATTCAAAGCGCATGAGCTAGTTGACGCAATTGTGGAGTTGACCGAAACGGGAACATCATTGAGGGCGAACAAGTTACGTATTGTTGATACATTGCTCGAATCGACACCTCGAATGATTGTCAACCATGACTCCTGGAAAGATGCCTGGAAACGCAAAAAGATTGAAACTCTGGCTATGTTGTTGCGTGGAGCCTTGGACGCGGAAGCCAAAGTTTGTCTGAAAATGAATATTCTTGAGAATAATCTGGCAAATTTGTTGAAAAATTTGCCAGCTTTGCGTAATCCAACAGTTTCGCATCTGAGTCAGGAAGGCTGGATAGCAGTTGAAACAATCATTGATGAGCATATCGTCCGTGAAATTATTCCACAGCTGAAGGAAGCCGGAGCCGAAGGAATCATTGAAATTCCGCTGAACAAGATCGTTTATTAAGAAAAGTAAAATTTTTAATGAATCTGTCCATCTGGACCGACAATTAAATCCATAAATCCATTAACCAACAGTATTAAGCATACACATGGGTTCACTGAAAAAACGCCGGAAATCTAAGATCAACAAACACAAACGCCGGAAGCGCTTACGCGCTAACCGCCACAAGAAACGCACCTGGCAGAAGTAAGCTGCGTTACGCGGGATTTCGATTCCGCCTGTATGGAATTATACTTAATGCACAGCCCGTCGTGGAGATGAAAACCATCTCGCGTCGGGTTTCTTTGTTTTCAGCAATTATTTGCTGAAAAATTGGATTTGAGTAGTTTAGTTTATGGCTCGGTCAAATTCAGGTAAATTTACATCGCAGATCAGATATAAGGCGCCAGTCCAAATCGGTTTATCCATGGCTATCAATAGCCCATTGGTCAGAATGAAGAGACATTTTCCAAATTGATTCATCTCAATATGTCGAGAAACTATCCATCAATACACTCCTGCTTTCGCTACCTTCTGTTAATTGCGCTCAGCCTTCTGCTGGGTTGCCAGTCAGCGCAGCGTTGGACGACACAGGCTCAGGAGCTGTTTTCGCTGGATAGAATTCCAATACTCAAATTATCAAAGCCCGATTCGGTCAAAGCACACGCCCATTTCATGCACGGCAAGATTCTTGAAATGGAACAAAAGACTGAGGCAGCTCTGGATTCTTATTCCAAAGCATTGAAGATCGAGCCTGAGAATTTTCCCCTGACCCTCAAAGTTGCGCGTGGCAAGCTAGCGCTAAGACAGTTTGATGAAGCAATAAAAGTTTTAGAGAAATCAACTTCACAGCCCTCTCCTCCCGCAGAAATTTATGCATTGCTCGGCTTTGCCTACTCCAGCGTGGGTAATGTTTCCAAAGGGAAAAGTATGGTGGAACGGGCGATTGAAATCGATCCTTCCAATATTCTTGCTCACCAGACTCTGGCAGAACTTCACATTCGATTTGGAGAAACCGAAATTGCTCAGGGAGTTTTGGACCAGATTTTGGCGCAGGAATTTGTCGATTATACGTCGCTGCTTAAATTGATGGTATTTATCGAAGATGTTTCCAAAGCTGAAGCCTGGAGCCCGACCTGGACACAACCCAGGATGCTGGAAATACTGAAGCGACTGGAAGATTATGTCTCCGAGAGGCCACTTTTATTGGTCGAGATAGCCGATCGTTATTGGGAACTTGGGCAAGCAGAAAAAGCAATCGCTTTGTATTACGAGGCATTGGAACAGTTTCCCTCATTGACCAGCAGGTGCAGAAAGATCCTTGCTTATTTTTTGCAGAATAATCGTTGGGAAGAAGCATTGGAGCTGGTCAACCGTCTCATCTCGTTAGAACCCGACGAACAACTCTGGTACGTAACCAAAGCGGACATTCTGAACCAACTCCAAAGATTTTCAGAAGCTGAATCCGCATTGCTTGAAGCGATTGTCAAGGACCCAGAAAAAGAAGCTGTATATCTTCAGTTGGCTCGCATCCAATTCAGTCAGGGTAAACTCGATATGGCAAGGGATTCACTGCGAGCAGCGGATGAGAAGTTTAAACCGGACTTCGACCGGACAGTCCTCTCTGCATACATTGAACTCAGCGCTGAAAATGAAATTTTGGCTGTCCAATATTTTGAAGAGGCTGAAAAACTGGGACAACTGAGATCCGGACAAGGACTGAATCACGTATTTTATTTTCAGATGGCTGTCGTTTATGAAGCCAGCAAGAATTATCAGAAAGCCTCTGAGGCATTACTTCAAAGTTTGGCCATCAAGAGTAACTTTGCCGAGGCGATGAATTTTCTTGGTTATATGTGGGCCGATCAAAATATGCGTCTTGCAGAAGCGAGAGTCTATATCGAAAAAGCATTAAAACTGGAACCTGATAACCCAGCTTTTCAGGACAGCATGGCTTGGGTTTTATATCGGCTTGGGGACTATGCAGGAGCGTTGTTGTGGATCGAAAAGAGTCGGAAGGGGATGAGCGAGGCTGACCCTGTGATCCTGGACCATCTGGGTGACATTCAATGGAAATCAGGCCAGCGAGCCGAGGCTGTGGCAGCGTGGAAAGAAGCCTTGACCCTGGATCCGGAAAACGAGGTGATTCGTAAAAAAATCGAAAAGCCAGGCTTCTAATGTGTTCTGGCAATTCCCTGAAGTTAATTTCAGGGTGGCCCTGATAATTGGATTTCCTTAGACCCTGGGACTAGAGACCCATCTAGTCCACATCTGCATCCGGGTAATGTTCATGGATTAACTTCAGAATCTTCTGGTCTTCCCCTAAAGGAAGCAGATCTCGCTGAACCCTCCTGCGCACTCCATCCAATAATTCGAGCCAATCTTCCAGAGGTGGAGTCTCATTGGGCATCCACTGGTCATAGCGGCGGTGACGCCAGAAAAACCGCCAATCACCGCCGTGGCGTTTGGCGTAAACCTGGACTTTTTCTCCCTCTTCGTCCTTGCGTTTCCAGGCAACCTCCAGCTTTCCCATAATTGAAAACCTCTTTGATACTGATACTGGAGAGTTAGTTAGTGATTCTCAGGCATATCCAGGCTAGCAACAGCCATAGCTGCAATACCTTCGCCTCGACCTATAAAGCCAATACCTTCGTTGGTCGTTGCTTTGATGGAGATTTGGCGGTTAGAAATCTCCAATGCTTCAGCGAGAGCATTCTTCATGGCATCAACATGAGGGGCGATTTTTGGCTCTTCTGCAATCACTGTTGCGTCAATATTGATGATTTTACCACGTCTGAGACGAACTTTTGAAGAAACCTCATGCAGAAAAAACTTGCTTGGAGAGTTTTGCCACTGTGGATCTGTATTTGGAAAGTAATACCCAATATCCCGTTCGCCCATTGCGCCCAGAATTGCGTCGCATATTGCATGTGTTAAAGCATCCGCATCGGAATGACCCATCAAACCTTTGTCATGCGGAATATCCACACCACCCAGAACCAGTTTGCGGCCTTCCACCAGTTGGTGAACGTCATATCCAATCCCTACGTAATTCATAAAATCCGCTCTTCAATCCGATCAGCATTTTCAATTTCACTCGAACGTCGTGTTCGGTGAGGCATTCCCACAGAGCCTTTAATCATCTTTCAGATGATTTTGTATTGTCGGAAAGTTTAAAGGACTCTCATAAAAAGCGACTTTGAAAGCAAGAAAACTTTCCCGCAGCGTTTCGGCTTCAGAGGATTCAGCCAGCAATACATGGAAATGTTAATGATCAATAAAATTCATGGACAAATAGTACCGAATTTTTGAAGTTAGGCGCTCAGCCATTGAGCAAAATGGTCAGGCGCCCGGTCTATTACATGTCGCCACCATTTCCTGAATCGTATCGTATCACAGTTTAAACCGAAATGGCGCATCCACTGTAATACTGAAAGCCATCGTATCGTATCCCGAACATGTCAGAGACAAATCAATCAAAAGAAAAATCGACCTCCAATACCGAATCTGCATCAGGCGTCTCTCCACTTAAGCCTTGGATCGGCGGTGTCGCATCTGCATTGGGATCCAACTTAATCGCGGTTTGGGGAATTCGTGCACTGTTTGTCGCGCTGACGCCATTATATGGATTGGGGGCGTTGGGGTATTGGATTTGTTGGTTCAGGTTTTCACAACAGCGGATTGGTAGAGATGTGACACGTCGAACCACCGGTGGGGCTCTCTTTCGTGAAGTTGATTGGCAGGCTTTTTTTGTCACCACTTTAGTGGTCTTCATGGGGTACTGGTACACGCTTGCGCCCAATCTCACACTCGAAGACTCCGGTGAACTGGCAGTTGCCTCCTATTACGCCGGTGTGCCTCATCCTCCCGGTTATCCGGTCTGGACCATTTATACCTGGCTGTTCACTGTGCTGGTTCCTTTTTCCAACATTGCCTGGCGAGTTGG
>JAUIHU010000154.1 GCA_030432175.1 Verrucomicrobiia bacterium
CAGACGCTTGATGATTGGCGGAGATAATTGGACGATGGAAGAAACATTTGGAAGTTTGCTGACGGTGAAGGAGCAGATGGCGAAGACTCTGGATGAAAAAATTCAGGCTGGCGAAATGATAGAACGACAGGCTATGGATTGGGCTTCAGGAATGCTTTCCGAGAATGCAAAGGAATTTTTAAATGCCGATGTGAATGACGTTCAACGACCAGGCGTGTCGATGGACGGGGTTCTGGACATGCATGGTTTTCGTCCTCAGGACTGCTCTTCATTAGTTCAGGAATTTCTGCAGTCTTGTCGGTCCGATGGAATGCGAGAAGTCCGGCTGATCCATGGAAAGGGAACAGGAACATTGAAACGGGGTGTGCATGCTTTGCTTAGAAAACTGGATTACGTTGAAAGATTCTCAGAAGCCGGCGCGCATCATGGATCCTGGGGGGCAACAATCGTTCGTCTTCTTCCCGCAAATGATACAGATAGAGACCAAAATCACTAAATAATTTCAGATTTTTTGTTTTTCCAGTTGCCAAATGAGCATTTCGTTATAGGATCTTTGCCGTTCGGTTTGTCCGATGGTGTAATGGTAGCACAGCGCTCTTTGGAAGCGTTAGTCATGGTTCGAATCCATGTCGGACAACCACTTTTTTCTTCCCCCGAAAACATCTCAAGCTGAATATCAACACATTTTCTAAAATAAGTTGTCCTGGAGCTTCCTTTTGTTGATGATCCTTGAATGATCTCCAATTTTTTAGAACCACTGACAAAATTGCTGCAATTCAGCAGTTTCCAAATCCATACGACCCTCTTTGCCCTGGCCTTTTCCGGTTTGAACTCGATGGCATTGGATCACTCCCCTGACATCAAAGTCATGAGCTTCAACATACGCTACGGAGCTGCTAATGATGGAGATAACAGCTGGAAGTACCGCACTGATCTGGTAGTCGATACCATTGAAAATTTCGAACCTGATTTATTGGGATGTCAGGAAGCATTGGATTTTCAGGTAAGGTTTTTGCAGGAAGCATTGCCTGGTTATGCAATGCACGGAGTAGGCAGAGATGATGGAAAAACCAAGGGAGAGTATGCGCCAATTTATTACAAAACAGCTCGCTTTAATCTGGTTGATTCCGGGCATTACTGGTTGAGCGAAACTCCAGATGTGCCGGGCAGTAAAAACTGGGATGCAGCCATTACTCGCATGGTGTCATGGGTTGTTCTTGAAGATAAGCAAAATAACTACTCACGATTCATCTTTGCCAATACCCATTTCGATCATGTTGGAAGAACAGCGAGGCACGAGTCAGCAAAATTGATCCGGGCAATGTACGAAACTCAAGGGGAAGGAATGCCAGCCATTTTGACTGGAGATTTTAATGCCGGAGAAAACTCATCCCCTTATCAGGCATTGGTCAAAGGCTCCTCAGCCAATGCACAGCCCATGCTGGATACTTACCGTCAAGTCAATCCTGAAACATTAGAAGGAGAAGGCACTTTCGGAGGTTGGGTCGGACGTACTTCAGGAGCCCGCATTGACTGGGTCTTGACAACACCTCACTTCATCACTGTGAACGCCATGATTGATCACACCAATATCAACGGAAAATACCCGTCCGATCACTTCCCTGTTGAAGCTGTGGTCCGATTAAAATGATGGTTCAGATTTCACTTTTTCAGCTTTATGTTTAATTAATCAACGGGATGAATCTGGAGTTTGCCATTTCGAATCTCCAACTCCAGACTTCCCGTTTCCTGGGTGTCATAAACTCTCGAAATCCCAGCTGCTTTCAAAATTCTTAACTTTACGGAATCAGGTGTCGCCTGATAAGCCGGATAGCCTCCTGAATTCAGAATGATCCAATCCGGATGAAAAGTTCGTATCAGATTAGTTTTTAAATGGCTCATGTCGCTGTTCGAACTGGCAATGATCACATCCACTTTCAAATCCGAATAACGCTCCAGAAATTTTGACTGCGCCATTCCGGACATATCTGAAAGAATCAGGATCCCTGCCCCAGCCTGATTGCTTTTGGGTTCAATATAGAGCGCCAGCGGACTAAAATCAGCAGATATGGTTTTGTATTCTTCTGGATCCAAAATCATCGGTGAAAGAACCCTGACTCCAGGGCCTATCCAGTCATTGGCCCTCAGTTGACGAACTTCAATTTCAGAACCCGCTTCCTCACTCAACGCCGTTATGTTGTTTTGAAACTTTCGGTATACGGTGGAGCGGTGGTTGGCATTTGGAAATACAAAATTGCGAGTCTGCCAATCCTCCCAGTTCTCAGCGCCAACTTCATAATGAGCTATATCTCCATGGGTGAAGACCCAGGAAGGGATGACGTTGATCCCTTTAGAAGTGAGTAATGGAAGGGCTTCCCGATACCACGAATTCTTTCGACATCCGTCTATCATTCGATCATTCGATTCACCTGGAAAATCCATCCAGATCCCATCTCCCGCAGAACAGTTGAATATAAACAAGCGAAGTTCCCCCTTATGCAAATGTTCAGACCTGTAGCTCGCCAATAAAAGAAATCCACAGAGGCAGAAGTGCATCCAAGGATGGAGATTAATCCATTTCCAACCGGAATCGCTCCAGCCCCAGACCATCCAGAAGTACCAGACAACCAGAAACCCAAGCCCAGGAGAAGCAACCTGAAAACTAGCCCAATCCATCGAGCCGATCCACTGGCACCATTCAACCAACAGCTTCATGGTCAGCCAGGCAGTATGATTCATCCATTCGACTCCAGGAAGCCCAAGTGAAGCCAGCAATAATGAACTGGTAATAGATGACAGCAGGATAGTGACACATGGGAAAATGATGAGGTTCGACAGCAATGAAGCCGGGCTGATGATGTGAAAAAACTGCATCAATAAAGGAGTCGATCCGATGCCCGCTGCCAGTTGAAAGCAGAGATAAATCAGGATCCAATTCCTGATTTTGCGCAGGAAACCAAACAGAGGTGGACGGCATTCTGAAAAGAGGTCACCGGATGATGGACTGACATTCCAGCGGGGCAACCAGATTAAAAGCGAAGCAGTGACCAGGAAAGACAGGTGAAAACCTGGATCGAACAAGCTGGAAGGGTCCCAAATCAACATGAGAAAGGCCGCGCAACCCAGGGTATTCATTCCGCGGTAAGGGCGTTGAAACAGAATTGAACTGATAGCTACACCCCAGAAAATAGCGGCTCGAATGGCTGATGGCTGCCATCCCGTCAAAGCAATATAAGCCCACGTAAACAGCGCCATACCATGAACCCATGTTTTATTGGGAAATCTGAAAGCCTGAAAGATCAACGCTCCCAATCCAGTGATAATAGTGATGTGCAATCCACTGATAGCAAACGCATGATAGACCCCTGTTTGTTGAAATAATTCCTTGGTTTCATCATCCAACCGTTCACGCTCACCCAGAGCCATGGCTCGGATCATTTCGATGATGGGTGCAACTTCAACATCATTATGTTGTCGAACTTCAATCCCGTGTCCCAATACCTGACTGGCCCATGTCCGGCGTTGAATCAACCATTGTGAAGTTTGTATTTTTAATCGGCTCCAGAAGGTTAATTTACTGGTTTCAATAAGAACCAGATCCTCCCATTCCGCCAGAGCCAGATCGTATACGACACCAACACGACGAAGATCTCTGGCTGTTGCTTTATCCTTGATTAAAGAAATATCCTTGAAAACAGGACGTATTAGTCCAGATGTTTCAACTTTGTGAATGCAGTACTGGCGAGGATTCCACGCTTGTTCAAACGGACCACTGATGCGCACTCGCACATTCACCTGACGCCACTCCTCCTGAGACCTTCTCCTCCAGTTTTTAACATCCAACAGTAAAACATTCTCCTTGTCCGATGGATATATGATTCCCTGAAACTCTGCCCAACACGGATTCGATCCAATATCAGATTCTAAAGATAAATTTCCAGGAATCCTGAAATGCAGATCCGCGCTTCCCCAACCGGTAAGGAGTCCAAAGAAAAAAAGTTGTGAGGGAGATGAAAATCGAGTCTTGAGGAAGTATCCTTGTAAAATAATAATTCCTGAAACTCCTAAATAGCAACCCTCACGGTGAAACGTCCCCGATTCAGAAAGTAAAATCGCCACACCTGCGCCCGTAGCCAGACAAAACGCAGGCGCTGCTAGTAAAAAACACATTTGAATGACCTCCTAAAGTTGACAGAAAAAATGTTTTTCGCCGGTTTTAAGACATTAAAGTAGCGAGCTTTAACATCAGGCTGAAACATTATTAAATTGGTTTTAAATTGAAATTTTGTCAACAAACCGCCTTCCTGAAAATATGAATACCTCGGAAATATTAGATTTTCTGAAACTGAAAGGGTCTGAAAGTTACAAGAAAATTTTGTTACGCCATGGAGCCCAGGAGCCATGTTTGGGTGTCAAGATTTCAGATTTGAAGGTTATTTCAAAAAAAGTGAAAAAGGATTATGAGCTTTCACTCGAGCTTTTTGATACTGGCATCTATGACGCGCAATATTTGGCGGGGCTAATCGCAGATGATGCCCGGATGTCTAAGTCTGATTTGCAGAGCTGGGTGGAAAATGCCTCATCACCAATTGCGGGTTCCACAATTGCCTGGGTAACCACGGGGAGCGCGTTCGGTTTTCAAATGGCTGAAAAATGGATTCGGTCTAAAAAGCCCATTCAAAAAATTGCAGGTTGGGCAACTTTAAGTTGCCTGGTCTCGGTCATTCAGGATGAAAAACTGGACTTGAAGCGTATGGAAGAACTGATGCTTCAAGTTCATCAGGATATTTTGAAGTCTGAAGACCGGGTGAAATATCAGATGCTCTTTTTCATAATCTCAGTGGGTATTTATGTTCAGCCACTCTTGATTCCAGCAAAAAGAATAGCAGAAGAAATTGGACAGGTTGAGGTGGATATGGGTGAAACCGCATGTCAGATACCAGATCCTGTTGCTTATATTAAGAAAGTGGAAAAGCGAGGAACTATTGGAAAGAAAAGAAAAAAAGTAAAATGCTAGCAGAGGATGAACCAGTCAAATCGATGAATCTTCTGGTGTTTGCTTAAAATGCGTCATAAGTGGAGACTAAACGGGCTATGGAATACCGCAGTCCATTTAGTCATCATTTGATGTAATTACCTATACCAAGCAGTCTACAACCTCGATATCAGCAGCTCTCGCTGGAAGATCATTTCCTTCGGCAGGTGTGGATAGAGTTTCATAAACAACTCATCCTGCGATATGACTTCCTTCTTCCATGCCTGCAAATCAATATTCTGCAATTCGTCAAACTGATCTCTTGTAAATCCTTGCAGTCCTTCCAAGTCAAAGTCTGCAGAATCAGGAATCCAGCCCAGTGGCGTTTCATGGGCATTGGAGCGGCCTCGGCAACGGTCAATGATCCACTTCAATACCCGCATGTTTTCTCCATAACCCGGCCAGATAAATTTCCCTTCTTCATCTTTTCTGAACCAGTTTACGTGGAAAATACGGGGTGGAAACTGAATCTTGTGCCGCATGCTGAGCCAGTGCGCAAAATAATCTCCCATGTCATATCCGCAGAAAGGCAACATGGCCATTGGATCCCTCCGAACCTGTCCCATTCCACCCACTGCGGCTGCAGTCATTTCAGATCCAACCGTAGCGCCAATAAATACACCATGGATCCAATTGAATGCCTGGAAGACGAGAGGTATCGTTGTGGCTCGTCGACCTCCGAAGATAATCGCGCTGATTGGAACACCTTCCGGATCATTAACTTCCGGAGCCAGATCCGGGTTATTCGCCATTGGGGCTGTGAAACGGCTGTTTGGATGAGCTGCTTTTTCGCCGGATTCAGGTGACCAGGGATTTCCCTTCCAATCAATGGTTCCTTGCGGCGCCGGATCATCCATGCCTTCCCACCACACATCACCATCTGGAGTCAGAGCGACATTGGTAAAAATCGTATCCTTCTGGATCGTTTTCATCGCATTCGGATTCGATTTGTAGTTCGTTCCGGGCGCTACTCCAAAATAACCGGCTTCAGGATTAATGGCGTATAATCGGCCATCACTTCCAGGTTTCATCCATGAAATATCATCTCCCACAGTCCAGATTTTCCACCCTTTGTACTTTGCGGGAGGAATCAACATGGCAAAGTTGGTTTTCCCACATGCGCTAGGGAAAGCCGCCGCAACATAAGTTTTTTCACCTTCTGGTGACTCCACTCCAAGGATCAGCATGTGCTCAGCCATCCAGCCTTCGCGTCGACCGAGATAAGAAGCGATTCGAAGTCCAAGACATTTCTTACCCAAAAGCACATTCCCGCCATAGCCAGATCCTAAAGAGATGATGGTATTGTCCTGAGGAAAATGGCAAATGAAACGGCGGTCAGGGCTCAGGTCGAGCGTGGAATGGAGTCCTTTGTTAAAATGGTCACTGTCGCCCAGATGTTCGAGAGCTACTTTCCCCATGCGGCTCATGATGCGCATGTTCAGAGCTACATAAACAGAATCGGTAAGTTCAACACCCACCATAGAAAGGTCTGATCCGAGTGGTCCCATGAGATATGGGGCCACGTACATGGTTCTGCCTTTCATGCAACCTGAAGCCAGATTCCGGAGTTTTGCGTACATTTCTTCGGGAGGAGCCCAGTTGTTGGTTGGACCCACTTCTTCTTCTCCTGGCGTGCAGATGAAAGTCAGGTTTTCTACTCGCGCAACATCATTAGGATTGGATCGATGGTAATAACAACCTGGGCGTTTTTCCTGATTGAGTGGGATCAATACTCCCTGTTCGACAGCGATTCGCTTCAACTCCAGATCTTCCTCGTCAGATCCATCCAGCCAGTAAACTGCATCCGGCTGACAAAGTTCGATTTGCTCCTCAATCCATTCGAGTAACGCCTTATTGGAGGGCTTTCCATTTCCTAATTCTTTCATCACATTTTGATTAAACCGCTTTTTACTTCAGATAGCTAACCCTCAGTTGTTCTTTTGTTTACATTTCGAGTCTTTTTTAACGCGTTCAATCGCTCTCAGTTCCGGATTGCAATTGGATCCCACCGGCTTTGGCCAGCAATTGAACCATTCGGGCTCCGGCGATTTCTGCGGATTTCCCAAAGGAAAACACCCCATCTTCATGCCCCAACATCACGAATGCCTGATCATTATTCCATCGTTCATCATTGACCAATCGGGCGACGTTTTGCGCCATTTCCGGAGTTCCATATTCTACATCCACAGGTGTTGCCATGAGGTTTAAAGAACGCCATTGATTCCAGATTATGGAACTATGGGTGTGAAAAACAAAATTGATACTCGGATCTGCTTCATAAATTGCTCCGTGGGTCATTGCTTCTGATGAAGCGGCCACAGGGCCCGAGCTGTGTAGAAAATTCTTATGCAAATCATAGCGTTCTACTTTAGAAAAATGTTCTGGTTGAACACTTTCCAATCCTCCGGTTTGAGTTCCAGTGATCCAGAAAACAGGGTTCGTCTGGTATTCAACTTTCCGACTGATGTTTCCATATCCTGCGCCGCCATAAAGATCTGGATTTTGCCCGATCAATTGCAAATCGTAGAAAATCTGTCTCCAGGCGATAAGTTCATGGCACTCTTCAATTGCAGGTGGAGGAGCTGGGTGATGGTGAGCCTGATATTTAACGACTCCTTCAGAAGCTGAATCTGACATTGGATTATATTTTAGAACAGTTAAGAAAAATGCCCTTAACCATGAAGGAAAAGGGCAACAAATTTTATTTTCAGAATCCGGGACATTCCCAGAAAAATGGATGCGAACTAAAGAGAATAGCCTCTTTGCGGTTCAACTTGATTCCAATGCTAGCTCCACATGCCGAACTCGGGCTCAGCGTCTCAAAAAGTCTATCCCATTTGAATCACACCCAGGAAAACAGCTGAAACAAATCAGAGATTATACCGCAATTTCAGATCCTGAGTTGGTTTTCGAAGCGTGGATTTCCATGGAGTCGACCTTTTCCAAAAGCGCTTCCAATGTCAGCCCATATTTCTCACGAAGGTAACCAACGCTGGATGCGTGTTCAATAAACTGGTCCGGCCAGCCTATACGGGAAACGGGTGTGTTCACCTGATTATCGCTGAAAGTTTCAATCACTTTACTGCCATATCCACCCTCCAGAACGTGATCTTCCATCGTGATCACCAGGTCCGCCTCTCTGCCAAAGAATAAAGTCGTCCCTTCGTCAATTGGCTTGGTGAATCTTGGGTTGATAATGGCCACATCCCATCCTCTCTCAATTAAAGGATCTACCGCTTGTCGGGCCAGTGAACACATATTCCCCAGGGAGAATATTGCAACTTTCTTTTTATCGTTTCGGTCAAATGCTCTTAGAACTTCGGCTTTCCCGATTTCCAGGATTTGTGGCTTCTCCTTAATCGCAACCCCTTCCGCAGCGCCTCTTGGATAACGAATAAACGTAGGGTTATTCTGGTGACTTGCGGTAAACATCATATCCACCAGTTCATCCTCATCCTTCGGCGCCATGGCAATAATGTTCGGCACGCAGCGCAGGTATGAAATGTCGAACAGGCCATGGTGAGTCGGGCCGTCATTAGCGGAGAGGCCAGCTCTATCCATACAGAAAATTACAGGAAGATTCTGCAAAGCAACGTCGTGGATGATGCAGTCGTAGGATCTTTGCAGGAAGGTAGAGTAAATGGCGCACACGGGTCGGAATCCCATGGTTGCCATTCCAGCTGCAAACAACACCGCATGTTCTTCTGCAATTCCAACATCAAAATAGCGATCTGGCATTGCTTTCTCCAAAGCTTTTAAACCAGTGCCGGAGGGCATCGCAGCTGTGATT
>JAUIHU010000749.1 GCA_030432175.1 Verrucomicrobiia bacterium
CTATTGGGGAAACGAGATGGGAACTGACCTCGAAGGATGTGGGAGAAGACTTGATTGAAATGGGAGGGGTCATCGTCAACTCAACTCATCAGGAAACGACGTCTGTTCATTTTCTGTATCCTAAAAAATGGAATGGAAAAACCGCCATATGGGTTAGTCCAAAAGGCATTTCAGGGTTGAAATCAGATTCAGGAAACTGGGAATCCGGAGTGGAACTCTTGATCCAGTCTGGATGGACAGTAGTTGGAGTTGATTTACTGGGAATTCAAAATGGATCTTCTGTGAATGAGAGCCGTAAAGTCGGGAATCCAAGAGAATTTGCCGGTTACACTTTAGGGTACAACCATCCACTTTTTGCTCAACGGGTACACGACTTGCTTACTGTGATCCAACTGACATTAACTTATGAAAAGCAACAGAGTCGCGCCGTGGCTTTGATTGGAGTTCATGGCGCCGGGAAATGGGTGGCAGCAGCCAGAGCTTTGGCGGGCGCAAAGGTAGATTATGCGTTAGTTGACACTGACGGCTTTCGGTTTGACCAAGTGGATTCCATTCGTCATCCGGATCTGTTGCCAGGTTCAAACAAGTATGGTGATTTACCTGGATTGATTGCGTTGAACGCTCCCAATCCGACCATAGTCACGGGAGAACCTGCTCGTCTGGAAATGGTTGATGTTTTTTATAAATCTTTCTCAGCCGATGATCAGATTCACTGGATTTACGAACCTGATCCAGCCCTGCGAGTCAAAGCCGCATTGGGACGGTTGTTGGAAAGCGCTGATTGATTTGTATTGATGGATTGACAGGTTTGTTTTGAAAAAAGACTTATTTTCTTTAAAGAAGAGTTTATTAGAGATAAAGCACAGAAGCATTCAGAGCTGCCTGGTTTTGATTCTATTTTCATTCCAGGCGGCTGCGTTGCAGATAACCGATCTAACCCGAGCTTCCAATTCCTGGTTTTACGATCGCAATCGAGGCTTGGTATTTCTGGTTGAGGATCAAGATCCGATCAATGATTCAGCCCTGAGGCTCAGAATTAATGGTAGGGTCATTAATAATTCGATCGAACTTTCAGGTCCACCCAACTCAAGAACATTCCGATACAATGGTTTGACGCTCAACCAATTGTATGAAGTTCAATTTACGGCCAGCAATGCTTCAGAATCGAAACATCTGGAATTTCAGTTGGATACCTTTCTCCAGGATCAGCAGCGAATTGAAATGGAGAACTGGGATTTCAACAGCGGCCAATATTTTTCAGGTCTTGAGATCTCATCATCCGGTGTCAGCGCATATTCTCAGAGTTCAGGAACGGCTGGAAATGATTTTTTTGAAGTACTCCCTGAGGAAGGCGCATTTGCATACAGAAACTTGCCTAGTCCAATCAAACCTCAGACTGTTTTGGCTTTGGAACCACCCAGACTCCGAGCGACTGGCGAAGCCTCAGGTCGCACTGATTACGTAGTCGCATGGATCCGGAAAGGTGAATGGCTACAATACACACGAGATTTCACTCCGGGAGAGTATGAAGTCTATTTGCGGGCAAGTGGACTCCCCGGTGTCGCGATGGAACTGCATCAGGTTGTTGGAAACGGTGAGGAAAATACACTTGTGCCTTCAGGATGGTTTTCCAGATCTGCTCCCGATAC
>JAUIHU010000155.1 GCA_030432175.1 Verrucomicrobiia bacterium
ACCCCCGCGTCGTATTCAGGTTGAGAAGGAGGGAGGAGCAAAGCTCCGACCAGAACATCGTTCCCACGCGGCTCCAATATGATTCCTTCTCTGAACTGGCGGTGTTGATCTCTGAAGCAATGCGCTTTTTCCTGGATGGAGCCAGCGCCCAGATCCGGAAACCCGTCCAGTACAACACGAGTCGGTTCACCTCCGGTGTGTGAGTCGATGATTGGAATGCGGGTGATGTTCATAAGGATAAAGGACGGTGCAAAGAAAATCGATTGCGTTGGCTGTTGTCTGTTAAGATTCAGAAGTTTGCCGGAGCGCTTCCAAAAGTTTGTCATGAATGCCACCAAATCCACCGTTGCTGAATACACAAAGAATGTCACCTGACTTCGCCTTGGGCGCTATAAAATCAACGATGCGATCGGCATTCTCCAGATAAGCGGCCTGCGGTCCGAGATTTTGAATATCGACCATTAAACGATCCGGAGAAAGACGTTCTTCTTCTGGTAGCAAATGCAGTCGAGCCACTTGAGCAATCACTGCCCAGTCCGCGAGTTGGAACGCTTCCGCCAGTTCTTTCTGGAAGACGCGTCTGCGGGTGGTGTTGGAGCGAGGTTCGAAAATCGCCCATATGCGCCGATCTGGATACCGCACCCGCAAAGCTTTGAGAGTCTCTGAAATCGCGGTCGGGTGATGTCCGAAATCATCGATCACCATCACGCCTCTTTCTTCTCCACGTACTTCCAGTCTGCGTTTGACTCCCTGGAATGAATCAAATGCTGTCTGAATTTGCTCATCACTGATACCACAATGCCGCGCAGTCTGAGCCACCACCAGGGCGTTTCGAACATTGAGTTCTCCCACTAACGGAATCCGGAATTCAGTATCACCTATGGCGAAGCTGGATTCGTCGGCAGCCAGTTGAAGATTTTCAGCCCGCACATCACAATTGCTTCCTAATCCGAACTTTCTAATCGGACAATAATCTACATTGAGCAAAGGCAGCAGATGTGGGGCATCCCCATTAGCCAGCAATAAACCATTGCCGGGGATCAACCGAATCAGTCGCTCAAAGGCAGTCTGGACTGATGTTAAATCAGGGAAGATATCGGCGTGGTCGTATTCCAGGTGATTGATGATCGCCACTTCAGGTTGGTAATGGACAAATTTACTGCGTTTGTCGAAAAAGGCGGTGTCATATTCATCCCCTTCAATGATGAACCATGGACTGTCATTAAATCTTGCCCCTCGACTGAAATTATTGGGAATGCCACCAATCAGGTAACTCGGATTTTGCCCCGCGCTTTCGAAAACCCAGGTGAGGAGCGATGCTGTGGATGTTTTTCCATGTGTCCCGGCCACAACAATGGAACGTTTTCCTTGAATGACCAACCCCTTCAAAATTTCTGGCAATGAACAGTAAGGGATTTTTTCATTTAACACATGTTCCGCTTCAGGGTTGCCTCGGGAAACAATGTTCCCGACAACCACCACATCAGGCTTGGCTTCTTTGACATGTTCAGCTTTGAATCCCTGGTAGACCGGAATCTCATTCTGCTCCAGAAATGTCGACATCGGAGGATAAACATTTTCGTCAGATCCTGTTACACGGTATCCGTTTTGTTTAAACTCAGCTGCGACGGATGCCATAGCAGTCCCGCATATCCCAATAAAGTGGATCGATTGAATTTGGTGAAACATAGGCGCCTGTCCGGGTAATAAGAAACCTCAGAGTACTTGCCGTTCAAGTTACTTGGAATGCACTGAAAGGTTCAATCGGATTCTTTTTGAAGGATGTTTTTCACGCTAAGCCGCTAAGTCGCAAAGGGGCGGAAGCAATTGTGTATTCCCAACTCAACCCGCCTTTAGAATTGTAAGAAAGACGCCTGCTGTAATGGCGGACCCGATGACGCCTGCGACATTGGGTCCCATTGCTGCCATCAAGGGGTTAACTCTTCCATTGGTAGATTCGGATACAAATTTCTGAACGACACGCGCCGACATTGGAACCGCTGAAACTCCGGCGGCTCCGATGCAGGGATTGATGCGATTTTCTTTGGACAGAAAAACATTCAGCAACTTGGCAAATAAAATCCCACCTGCAGTGCTGCAGCAAAAAGCGATGGCTCCGAGTCCCAGTATGAAGAGCGTGCGGACGGTTAGAAAAGTGGCTCCTGTCATTGTTGCTCCAACGACGAGTCCAAGGAATATCGTCACTATATCAATCATCGGACCTCCCGCTGTTTTCTGAAGTCGGCCGGTGACTCCGCTTTCACGGAGCAGGTTGCCAAACATTAACATACCAATCAATGGAGCGCTGGATGGAATCAGTAGTGAGCTGATCGCTGCTGTCACAACTGGAAATAGAATGACAGCTGTGGGCGAGACGTTTCGAGGTTTTGCCATTGGGATTTCTCGTTCTTCCTGGGTGGTGAGCGCCTTCATGATGGGAGGTTGAATCACCGGCACCAAAGACATGTAAGAATAGGCTGCTACAGCCACAGCTCCGAGCAATTCAGGCGCAAGTATGGAAGTCAGAAATATCGACGTCGGACCGTCCGCGCCACCAATGATCCCGATCGCTGCTGATTCTTCAATCGAGAAACCAAATCCATAATGACCTCCCAACGTGGCGACAAAAATCCCTAACTGCGCTGCGGCTCCGAGCAGCAATGTCAGCGGTCTGGCGAGCAAAGGACGAAAGTCGGTCAACGTTCCAACACCCAGAAAGATAATCGGTGGTAGCAGCTCAGTCTTGATCCCGGCGTTGTAAATCAGCTGCAGCAAAGGAACAGAATGACTCTCTCCCATCGTCCACTCACTGGAAGCGCTCATCATGGCTCCTGGAAGATTGGCGAGGATAGCTCCAAACCCGATAGGAATTAAAAGCAGCGGCTCATAATTTTTACGAATCGCCAGGGTAATCAGTGTGGCCCCGATCACATACATGACCAAATTCTGCCAGAGTATGTGGCTGGCTCCTGAGTTTTCTATGAGGCGCTGGAGGATTTCCATATTGTTGTGAAAGAAGTTAAGGTTAGCCGGAATTTTCGGCAGTTTTCGATCACTCGGTTTCCAGTGTCAGAATTGAATGTTCAGCCGTAACAATCGATCCTACCGAAGCTGATACAGTCTGCACATAGCCTGAAACCGGACTCTTGATTTCGTGCTTGGCTTTCATGGCTTCTACTGCAGCCACAACTTGTCCTTCATTGACGTGATCGCCCATTTTGACATGCAATTCCACCAGCTCTACTTCTCCATCGAAAGGAGAGAAAATACCGTGCGATTTTCCTCCACCGCTTTTGGCTGTATTGGATTTATCAGTTGCAGATGAATCCGCTCCAACTTGAGCATCGTTACCAAAGCCCAAAGTGACCTTGAATCGACGTTGGCGTCCATTTTCTTCAACGATACATTCAGTCGTAACCGGTCCTGAAGGCAAAGCTGAACCATCCCTTTGCGAAGATGATAACGAGTTTTTTGTCTGACTGGACTGCTCCTTTTTCTTCAAAGGTAGAGCGATCCTGGAACGCCCTTCAAGCAGTCGAATTCCTTCGTTCAGTTCCATGCTTTTACCACTCACCATGGCTGACGCCACCAGGAAAATATTCTCATCGGTTAATTCCAACCCACGTTCTTTTAATGCTGATTTAGCCGGACCCAATGTATCTTCAGCTGCTTCAACCGGATCTCCCTCGAATACCTCCAGTTCTAGTTGTTCTGAAGCCACTTTTTGCACCTCCGGATCGACAGCTAAAGGAGGTTTCCCGAAGTATCCGAGAATGGATTTACCATAGCCTGGATCAATCTTTTTCCAGCGTCCGTGGAGCACGTTGTTGAAAGCTTGCAGCCAGTACTGTTGACTGCCTGGCGTGACACTGGTCCACGCGCCACCAGCTTGCACAACGACTGGAAATTCTTTGAGCACATCATTGTATCGATCGAGAATTCCAGCGGACGCCATCATGTGAACGTTGGGACCAATAGCGCCACCCGGCATTGGAAATCCCACCACGCGTGCATCCGGAGAAGTAGTTACCGGGCTGAATTCATAATCTTTCAAACCATCATTCAATGCGTCTTCAATTTCTCCCATCCGTGACGCATCCAAATCCAACTCGTACCCGGTTCCTTTCAATGCATGCGCCATGGAACGAACATCCGGTTGTGAAGTTCCCGAAGCCAACGGACGCACCGCCAGGTCAATCCCATCTACTCCGCCCTCAATGCCCGCCATGTAACAAGCAACAGCCATCGAAGCTGTGTCATGCGTGTGCTGCCAAAGAGGAATATCCGGAGGCAGGATCTTTTTCAGCGCTTTGGCGGTTTCGTAGCAGGTTTTTGGATCTGTAGAACCCGATGCGTCCTTCATGCAAACTGAGTGAAAAGGCGTCCCGGTTTCCATGAATCTTCGAATGACATCCACGTAAAAATCGGCTGTATGAGCCTGGTCGGAATCAAAAGGCAGTCCCATCAATGCAACGCAAACCTGATGGTGCATGCCGGCATCGACAATCATTTGTCCCGTTTTAGCCAGATTTTGAACATCGTTCATGAAATCGAAATTTCGATCCCATGTTGTGTGATGTTTTTTCATCAGCTCCGCCTGAAGTTTCAGAGTTTCAAGACGCTGAGAAGCGAGGGTGACTCCGGAAATCGAGCGGGTCAGGATTTGTAATTCCACTCCATCGCCCACGGCGTCATACATTTGGTCCATACACTCGAACGGGTTTTCCCCAACATAGAAGAAAGGAGCCTGATAGCGCGCTCCTCCACCGAACTCAAAGTGTTGAACGCCCAGTTCTCTGGACAACTTCATCGCCGGAAGTACATCAGCGACACGGGTCTTGCCGCCGAACACACTCTGCAGACCATCACGAAAAGTCGTGAACATGACCCTGATTTTTCTGGTGGGAGTTATACTTAACATACAATTACAAGTCCGGCTTAAAGCCTGGAGTCGCGAGTTTGAAACGGAGTGGTGTGAAATTATTTGCGCGGCTGGTGTGAATTATTTTGGGGTTCAATTCGGATCACACGCCAACCTGGAGCCAGGGATTGCACTGCTGAATGAATGGCGGCAATTTCTTCGGAGGATGCTGTGTTGCCGGATTTTTCTGATTTCTCCACACCTCCCCTGGCAGCGTGTTGATCCGCCGGAAACAACCATAAAATGGTTTTGGTCATGAGCGCCAGAAATCCAAGCAAACAGATAACCGCTAAAAACGCAATGGCGCAAATGTGAATTAAATTGGGATCTTCCATGGCAAACAATTACTGATCAATCTGATCCTGCCTCGGAGAGTTCAAACATCGGCGATCAGGTAGGTCAGGATTTGAATACATTAACAGCTGATCCACTCCAATACTACTTGATCCGGATACGTTATCAAGCTCATGTAGGCTCACTTGGATCAGTCGACAATCTTAAACAAGATCAACATACTCCCCGCGATGCGGCACATACACGTCGCTATCAGGCTTCAAATCCTGCAATGTCTTGCCAAATGCCAGTGACTGGTCTTCTTCTCCATGCACGACGAATATGGATTTTAAAGGACCTTTGACTCGTTTTACGTAATCAATCAGTTCACTACGATCAGCGTGTCCAGAAAAAGAGTCAATTGAAGCAACTTCAGCGTACACTGCCTGAGCCTCGCCGAAGATGTTCACTTTTTTTCTTCCGGAAACAAGGAGTGATCCCAGGGTGTTCTCAGCGCAGTAACCGATGAATAGGATCAGATTGTCCGGATTACCGATGTTGTTTTTCAGATGGTGTCGGATCCGGCCACCCTCACACATGCCGGAAGCGCTGATAATGATGGCGGAATCCTTCAGATCGTTGAGACGCATGGAATGTTCCACTTCCCGAATATAAGTCAAGTGACTCATTCCAAAGGGATTTGCCTTGGTCATTAGATATTCGTATGTCTGCTTGTTAAAGCATTCCGGGTGCAAGCGAAAGACTTCGGTTGCATTGACACTTAAAGGGCTGTCGACATAAATGGGGACTTCAGGAAGCAGGCCTTCATCATATAACTGGTGCAGAGTGTAAACCAGCGTCTGAGTCCTTCCGACTGAGAAAGCTGGAATGATTACTTTACCGCCGCGCTTGATAGTTTTTTGGATTAAATCGCAAACCTCCTGACGCGCATTAGGCATGGTTTCGTGTTCTCGATTTCCGTAAGTGCTTTCGACTTGAAGATAATCAACATTCTCGACTGGAACTGGATTTCTCAAAATCAAATGGTCGCCACGGCCAATATCCCCACTGAACAGGTAGCGAAAGGTCTTTCCATTTTCCTCTACATCCAGAGCGACCTGAGCGGATCCCAGGATGTGGCCAGCGTCATAAAAAGTAACACGAACTCCATTAGCGACCAGGAAAGGTCGTTCGTAATTTAATCCAACGAATTGTCGAATGGCTTTCTCTGCTTCTTCAACTGAATAAAGTGGGTCGACTGGAGGCAGCCCTTTTTTGGCATGTTTCTTATTTACGAACTCAACATCGTACTTCTGAATATGCGCGGAGTCGGTGAGCATGATACTGGCCAGGTCCCGTGTCGCGAAGGTGCAGTATATATTTCCTTGAAAACCTTGCCGACAGAGGTTGGGAAGATTTCCACTGTGGTCAATATGTGCGTGGCTTAAAATGACTGCTTCGACAGTTGACGGATCGAATGGAAACTTTTGATTTTTCTCAATAGACTCGCCCCTTCTTCCCTGAAAAAGTCCGCACTCCAGAAGGATTCGACTTCCGTTAACCTCGATTAAGTACATTGAACCAGTGGTGGTACGTGTCGCTCCTAAGAAAGATATTCGCATAGGTATTGGTCTCTGTAAATCTGTGGCATCATCTTGAGCCTCAATCACCATCTGCGCAAGTTGGATTCAATCCGAAGTCATGCTTTGACTTTGTTTCATCTGTGAGCGCCAGAATTCTTAATACACTTTCCTGATGAATTTTCTGGAAATATCCTCCGTAAATCCCCATATTTAGATTCCAGCCAAGCACAATTTCACATCATTGACCCTGTCACTGAATCATTTTTGATTCTAGATGATTCAGACCGGGCAGGTTAGAAGATTTGCTAATAAGCAAGTTAAGTAGGTCATGCAAATAATTGCTAATCCCACAAATGGACCACACGGGTGCTGCAAGCAAAGTCAGGGTTCAGTATCTGACGTTTCCAACTGCGGCGGATTTACCCTGATAGAGTTGTTGGTAGTCATTGCTATCATCGCAATACTTGCAGGCATGCTTCTGCCCGCTCTTTCAAAAGCCAAGGAACAGGCAAGAAAAACTTCCTGTACCAACAATATTCGTCAACTCACTCTGGCTACTATCATGTACGCAGATGATTTCGAAGGAGAGCTGCAGCCCGGAGGATCTCAGGCGCCTTACTGGATAGATCAAACATTTAGAAATGCAATTGTGGGAGGGTACAGTATACAGAGAAAACAGTTTTATTGTCCGTCCAACCAAACCTGGAATAAAGATGATTTTTGGGATTGGCCCGGGACTCGAGAGACTGTCATGGGGTACTTGTATTACGGAAACGATGATCGACTTTCAAAAGATCGAACCATTTTCCGCGGGGCAGGGATTGTGAGGCCCGACCGTGAGCCTTATTTCCCGGTAAAAACTACCGATAACTCTTTTTACAAAGTGCTTTGGTCTGATTTGAACAGGAAGTACCAAAATTCCTGGATGCGTCCTGGAGATCCTGATCCATTAACCCGCGGAGTGAATCATTTTGATCCCAAAGGCCAGCAGCCAGCTGGAGGCAACCATGGATACCTGGATGGACATGCGTCCTGGGTGAATGGAAATCGATTCAGCGCTGTAGAAAAATTCAATTTGGGATCCACGCAGATTTACTTTGCTTCTATGCAAGAGCAGTAAATACAAGCAGAAAGATTGTTGCCCAGAGTTAAAAATAAAAAACTACAAATGTAATTATATAAAATTCTTTTCTTCTCAAGTTCATAAAAAGTAACCATGAAAACCCAAATCAAAACAACAATTCGACAGTTGGCTCTATTAAGCTTCTGTCTTCCTGCGGTGATGAATGCGCAGGAAATCGTTTATCCCGAAGGGCAGGTGGCTGCCTGGGAGTTTGATGAAAACGCCGGCCTCTTGGCATCTGATGCTATCGGGGTTCTGGATGGAACTCTGGTGAATTTTGCCGGGGATGATTCGCAATGGACTCAAGGTTCTGTGAATGGAGCTATTGAATTCAATGGCTCCAATTACGTTGAGGTCCCCGACGACCCGGTCATTGGGACTGATCTCATAGATGGCTTTACCGTTTCTGCCTGGTTCTATTCAAATGTCGACCTGGCTTTGAGTGGCGGTAACCGAATGCTCGAAAAGGGGAACAGCTTCTTTTTTCTGCAGGGAGTTGTTGATGGTGGGATGAATTTTCTGGTGAAGGTCGGTGGGGCGAATATTACTGCCGGCATAGGTCAGCCACTGGACGCTGAAACATGGTACCACATTACCGGTGTTTTTGATGGAACTGATGTCATGGTCTACCTGGATGGAGAAATGAAAAACTCAGTTCCTTCCGGTGGTCTGATGGATGATGCTCAGTTGCCTCTGAGAATTGGATCAGACGATGCCAGCAGTTTTTTTAACGGACGTATGGATGAAGTTCGAATCTGGAACCGACCGTTGTCTGGGGAGGAGATTGTTTCCCTGTTTGAACAAACCAAGCCTAAGCCGCCTGAAGGAGCTCCTGTGGTTCTGCAGGAACCTGAAGCGGTAACC